>NZ_CALUHA010000010.1:0-71433 GCF_944320325.1 Alistipes megaguti | reverse complement strand
AGACTCGAACTTGCACGAACGCAATTGTTCACTACCCCCTCAAAGTAGCGTGTCTACCAATTTCACCACCTGGGCATTGCACGCATCTGTACGGCCTTTTGTACGACCTTGTGCGCGACCTCCCGAATTATCTTTCGGGCCTGCAAATATAGGCACTATTTTGCTATTTGCAAAATTTTCGGAGAAAAAACTCGAAAATCTTCTTCCGGGGGCGGCCCCGCAGCCGGAAGAAGGCTCCGGCTACGGCCGGACCGTATCCCGGCCCGGCCGCTGCGGAGGTTGGGCCTGTGTCCTATTTGATCTTCATCTCCCGGAGCAGATAACCGGCACCGCCGATGCGGTCCATGACGAAGAGCACGTAGCGGATATCGACGGCGATGTTGCGGCAGATCGTGGGGTCGAACGCGATGTCGCTCATCGTCGAACGCCACGTACGGTCGAAGTTGATGCCGATCAGTTCACCCCGGGCGTTCAGCACCGGCGATCCGGAGTTGCCGCCCGTGGTGTGGTTCGAGGCCAGGAAGCAGACCGGAACCGTCCGCCGTCCGTCGATCTCCACGCCCCAGCGCCCGTAATCCTTCGAGGCGTAGAGGTCGCGCAGCGCCTGCGGAATGTCGTAGTCGTAGATCTCGGGGTTGTCCTTGGCGATGATCCCGTCGAGGGTCGTCAGCGGCGTGTGGTACTCGCCATCGGCATACTCATAGCCGGCAATGGCGCCGTAGGCCACGCGCAGCGTCAGGTTGGCGTCGGGGTAGTAGGGGTGGTCGGGCCACGTGGTGCGCAGTTCGTGGACATAGCCGCGGTAGAGATCGTTCAGACGCCGGCTCGTGAGGTTGCGCAGGCGGTCGGTACCCAGCAGCCAGGTGATGTGGTCGAGCATGCGCTTCGAACCGTTGCGCAGCGAGTCGCTCAGCGGCGTCTCTGCGCCGGCCCACACCTCCTCGAAGACCTCTTCGGCGAAGGTTTCGGGTGAACCGCTTCGGGCTACGCCGTCGAGGAAGACCGGCACCTGGTATTGGGCCGGACAGCGGCGGGCGTATTCGCCGAAGAGCCAGCGGAACAGTTCGCGCTCGGTCTCACGACGGGCCGGGAAGACCGCCTCGGCGCGCTCCTCGTCGGTATATTTCGCCGGCAGGGCCCGGAGGGTCTCCACCGTGATTTCACGGGCGAAATAGGGGGTCATGATGCGTTGGTATTCGGCCTTCATTTCGCGCAGCAGCTCCGCGCCGCGGGAATTTTCGCGGGCAAAGGCCTCTTCGCGCTGACGTTTGGTCTCGACGGTTTTCCGGCGCGTGAGGCCCAGCACCTCGCCTTGCCACTTCTTCCAGGCATTGGCGATCGTGGCGCGCTGGGCGGCGTAGTGGATGCGCAGCGCCGGATCGCTCTCCTGGGCGCGGGCGATGATCTCGAGGCGGCCGTCGCGGATGGCGATCTTGGCCGGGTCGGACTGCGTGGCGATGTACTCCGCGGCATCCGAGAGGATATACTCCTGGGTGTTGCCCGGGAAACCGTAGATCATCGTGAAGTCCCCCTCGCGGAACCCTTTGGTCGAGATCGTGAAGTACTTTTTCGGCCGGTAGGGGACGTTGTCGGGCGAGTAGGCGGCGGGTTTGTTCTCCTTTGAGGCGTAGATGCGGAAGACGGAGAAGTCACCCGTGTGGCGGGGCCAGATCCAGTTGTCGGTGTCGCCGCCGAACTTGCCGATCGACGAGGGCGGGGCGGCCACCAGACGTACGTCGTCGAACTGCTCGTAGAGGAAGAGGAACTGCTGGTCGCCGTAATACATCTGCTCGACGGTGGCCTTGTAACCCTCCCCCTCGGCCTCGGCGCGGCGGATGATCTCCTCGGGGGTCTCACCGGCGGCGATGCGGTCGGTCACCTCCTCCATGCGCACCAGAAAACGGACGTTGAGCCCCTTGTTCGGAAGCTCCTCCTGGCGTGAACGGGCCCAGAAACCGTGGGTCAGGTAGTCGTGTTCGACGGTCGAATGGCGCTGGATGGCGTCGTAACCGCAGTGGTGGTTGGTCAGCAGCAGCCCCTCCGGGGAGACCAGTTCGCCGGTGCATCCGCCGTCGAAGAGCACCACGGCATCCTTCATCGAGGCGCGGTTGATCGAGTAGATGTCTTCGGCCGTGAGGCGGAATCCCTTGGCGCGCATGTCGTCGATGCGCGAGGCGATGAGGCTCGGGAGCCACATGCCCTCGTCGGCTGCGGCGGTCAGCAGGCTGAAGAGGGCCAGAAGCGAGAACAGGGTGCGTTTCATGCGTTGAGGAATTTATTCAGTTCGGTGTATACTTTCTGGACGGGGAGTCCCATGACGTTGTAGAACGATCCTTCGATGCGTTCGATGGCGGCATAGCCGATCCACTCCTGAATGCCGTACGAGCCGGCCTTGTCGAAGGGGCGGAAGGTGTCGACGTAGTAGTCGATCTCCTCATCCGTGAGGGGCCGGAACCAGACGTCGGTCCGCGCCTCGAACGAGTGGATGCGCTCCGTCGTACGGAGGGTCACGCCGGAGACTACCGTGTGGCGGCGTCCCGAGAGGCTGCGGAGCATGGCGACGGCCTCTTCGCGGCCGTGGGGTTTGCCCAGCACCCGTCCGTCGAGCACCACCACGGTGTCGGCCGTCAGCAGGATGTCGCCTTCGGCGAGCGGTGCGGGGTAGGCGCGGCTCTTGAGCTGTGAGAGGTAGAGCGGGACCTCTTCGGCTGCAAGATCGGCCGGGTAGCGCTCTTCGCAGTCGTATTTCGGGGCCAGTTCGTAGGGGAGCCCGCAGGCCGTGAGGAGTTCCCGGCGGCGGGGCGACTGCGAAGCCAGCAGCAGCCGTCGGGAGTGGAGTTGTTCGTGTAAAAGCATGTTTTCGTGCAGGTCGTTTTTGTTTTTTTGTCTGTTTCGGCGGGCGGCGGGCGCAGTGGTCGGGCCGCTCGGCTGTTCGGAGCGCCGGCCGGTTTGCCGGTTGTCCGGGGGCTTGGGAATTCGGGAGCTCGGGCGGCGGGTCCTGTCATCCGGTCCTGTCATCCGGTCCTGTCATCCAGCCCCTCGCCGATCCCTCTGCGGTCCCTCGTCGGCCCCTTGCTACCGGATGTCGAAGTTGAGCAGTTCGTGCCCCTCGAGCGAGGCCCGAAGGTTGTTGCCGGGGTAGACGGGACCGACCCCGGCCGGCGTTCCGGTGAAGAGCAGATCGCCCATGCGCAGCGTGACATACTGCGAGACGGCGGCGATCAGCCGGTCGACCGTGAAGATCATCTCGGCGGTCGAGCCCGTCTGGCGGCGCTCTCCATCGATGTCGAGCGTGAAGTGCAGCTGCTGCACGTTGCCGCCCAGTTCGGCGAGCGGCAGGAATTGCGGCGAGAGGGCCGCCGAGTGGTCGAAGGCCTTGCAGCGCTCCCAGGGAAGCCCCTGGGCGATAGCTTCACGCTGCAGGTCGCGGGCCGTGAAGTCGATGCCGAGCCCCACCTCGTCGTAGTAGCGGTGGGCGAATCGCTCGGAGATGGCCCGTCCGACGCGGTTGATGCGCACGACCAGCTCGCATTCGTAGTGCACCTCCTGCGAGAAGTGCGGAATGTAGAAGGGGTCGTTGTTGCGCAGCAGCGCCGTGTCGGGTTTCATGAACCAGAGGGGCTCGGCGCCGCTTTCGGCCAGACCGGTCGTGTGGTGCAGCTCTTCGGCGTGGGCCCGGTAGTTGCGTCCGATGCAGATGATCTTCATGGTTTTGGGTTTTTGAGCAGTTCGACCATGCGGCGCGCGAAGCGGTCGCTGGCGCCGGGACCGCCGATGATGGTGCGCAGCCGGTCGAAGTCGGCCAGCATCCTTTCGCGGCGCTCACCGCCCGGGAGAATGGCTCGCAACTCGCGTTCGGCGCGCGAGATGTCGAGGTTCGACTGGAGCACCTCGGCGACCGCTTCGCGCCCGAGGTTGAGGTTGACCAGCGAGACCCACGGACAGTGCAGGAAGAGCGGCATGCCGTGGTATTCGATCCACGAGAGGCGGTAGACCACCACCTCGGGGACGCCCAGCAGGGCGGTTTCGAGCGTGGCGGTACCCGATGCGACGACGGCGGCCTCCGCGGCCCGGAGGGTCTCGTAGGTCTGGTCGCAGACCCGGCGCAGCGGGGTGCCGGCCAGATACTCCTCGTAGAGCGAGGGTTCGAGCCACGATACGCCGGCCACGACAAACTGCCGGTCGGGGAAATGCCGTGCGAGGGCGACCATCAGCGGGAGGTTCTTGCGGATCTCCGAGCGGCGGCTGCCGGCCAGCAGGGCGATGATCGGTCGTGCGTCGAGGCCGTTGCGACGACGGAACTCATCGGCCGGGGGCAGTTGGGGCAGGCGCTCCGCGAGTGCGTCGACGAGCGGATTGCCCTCGAAAATGGGGCGGATGCCGTGACGCGGAAAGTAGTCGCCCTCGAAGGGGAAGATGATGAACAGTCGGTCGACATCGCGTTGGATGGCGCGGATGCGTCCCTCGCGCGAGGCCCAGACCTTCGGGGCGATGTAATAGAACGTACGGAGCCCCTGCTGCCGGGCCCAGCGGGCGATCTTCAGGTTGAAGCCCGGGTAGTCGATCAGGATCACCGCGTCGGGGGCGAATGCGGCGATCTGCTCCCGGCATTGGCGCATCTGGCGGCGGATCGTGCCGAGGTTCTTCAGTACCTGGACCACTCCGAAGAACGACGTTTCGCGGTAGTTCATCTGGAGGTTTTCGCGGCCGCCGGCCTCGGCCATGAGGTCGCCGCCCCAGAAGCGGAACTCGGCCTCGGGGTCGGCTTTTCGCAGGCCGCGGATCAGGTTGGCGCCGTGCAGGTCGCCCGAAGGCTCGCCGGCGATGAGGTAGTATTTCATGTGCAAGCTTGTTTGCGGTCCGATGCGGGGGACGGGTTCGGCGGATCCGTGCCTTGCGGCGGGGATGGCCGGCCGTCACCCGGGTGTCGGGGTGTTATTTCTCCAGCAGGTCGGGGCGCAGCCGTCGGGTGCGTTCGTAGGCCTGCTCGTCCTGCCACTTTTCGATCTCGGCAAAGTTGCCCGACAGTAGCACGTCCGGAACCCGCCAGCCGCGGAACTCCGCCGGACGGGTGTAGATGGGCGGTGCCAGCAGGTTGTCCTGGAACGAATCGGTCAGGGCCGATGCCTCGTCGCCGATCGCCCCCGGGATGAGCCGCACCACCGAATCGGCGATGATGCAGGCGGCCAGTTCGCCCCCCGTCAGGACGTAGTCGCCGATCGAGATCTCGCGCGTGACGAGGTGTTCACGGATGCGGTGGTCGATCCCCTTGTAGTGGCCGCAGAGGATGATGATGTTCTCGAGCATCGAGAGGCGGTTGGCCTCGTGCTGGTCGTAGCGCACGCCGTCGGGCGAGGTGTAGATGATCTCGTCGTAGGTGCGCTCGCTCTGGAGCTTCTCGACCAGTTCGAAGACCGGTTCGCACTTCATGACCATGCCGGCCTCGCCGCCGAAGGGGTAGTCGTCGGTGGTTTTGCGGCGGTCGTGTGCGTAGTCGTGGAGGTTGTGTACGACGATCTCCACGAGCCCCTTCTCCTGCGCGCGCCGCAGGATCGACTCGTTCAGGGGCGAGGTCATCAGATCGGGTACCGAGGATATGATGTCAATGCGCATGGCGGAAGATGATGTCTTTGGTCGATTCGGGGGTAAGCGGAATTTCGCCTCCATGGTCGAGGGTGAAGCCCCGGTATCCCAGCGCGGTGAAGAGGCGGATGATCTCGGAACGGTTCCCGCCGCCGGTCTCGATGAGCACCGTGGGGTGGAAGCGCTCCAGCAGGGGCCGCATCTCGCGCATAACCGTCAGTTCGTAGCCCTCGATGTCGCACTTGATGAAGTCCAGCCTCTCGAGTCGGGCGAAGAGCTCGCTGCCGCGGCGCATGCGGGCCGTGAACTCCACGTCGGTCCGCTCGCCGGAGTCGTTAACGAAGTTCTGCCCGGTACCGAGGTATCCGTTTTTGCGGGCCGAGTCGTTTCCCATGGCCACGTCGCGGTTTTCGGCGCCGAGGGCGTAGGGGAGGATCTCGACGTTGGAGCAGCGGCGCAGGTTGCGGCTCAGGACCTTGCGGATCGGCGCGACGGGCTCCACGGCCAGCACCCGGCCCGAGGGGCCGGCCAGGCGGGAGATCGTGCGGGCGTAGTAGCCGAGGTTGGCGCCGATGTCGATGCAGGTGTCGCCCTCGTGGACCAGCTGCGGCAGGTGATAGACATACTCCGTGGCGGGGGCGTAGCGGCCGATGCCGAGGCGCTGCCAGAGGAAGAACATCCGGCTTACGACACGGAGGTATCCCTCGAGCGGGAGGGTGTGGTAGAGCAGACGGTGAATTAGTGCCTTCATTGGTTGCGGTAGTTGACCTCCTCGTTGAGGACCTCGACGATGAAGGGGTTGTAGAGCAGTTCGTGGCCGATCGTCGTCTCGGGGCCGTGGCCCGGGTAGACGCGCACCTCCTCGCCCAGCGGGACGATCACGTCGAGGATCGAGCGCATGATCCACGAGTAGTCGCCGCCCGGAAGGTCCGTGCGCCCGATCGACTCGCGGAAGAGCGTGTCGCCCGTGAAGAGCGACTTCGATTCGGGTTCGTAGAAGGCCACGTGGCCGGGCGTATGGCCCGGGGTGCGGAGAATCTGCAGGAGGGTTTGGCCGAAGCGGATCTCCTGCTGTTGTTCGAGGTCGATGTTGGTTGAGGGCATTGCGCCGATCCTGACGCCGAAGACCGAGCCGCTCGTGGCGGCGTTGTCGACCAGAAAGCGGTCCTTCGACGAGAGGGCGAAGGGGATTCCGTAGCGCTGTTTGAGGTGTTCGACGCCGAGCGTATGGTCGAAGTGTCCGTGGGTATTGGCGGCCAGAACGGGTTTCAGACCGTGGCGGGCGATGAAGTCGTCCAGGGCGGCATCCTCGCGCGGCGAGGAGTTCCCGGCGTCGATGACGACGCATTCCGAGGTGTCGTCCCAGAGGAGGTAGGTGTTCTCCTGTATCGGATTGAAGGTCAGGCAGGCGATTTTCATAGATGTAATTGACTTTTTCGGGGTCACTGTTCGGGCAAAGATAGCGTTTTTTGCGGGATTTTGCCTATCTTTATTCCTCAAAAGCGCTTCCGGGAGGGGCGGCCGTGAGCGGGGGTGTGAGCCGGATGGGGCGGTAGCGGCTGCCGGGGCGAAAATTTTGTTACCTTTGCACTCTGAATTCCGAATCCGAAACGATGGCAAGAAAGAAAGCGAACTATCCCCTGATCGAGGGGCTTGAGATTACGACCCTGGCGGCCGAGGGCAAGGCCATGGGCCGCTGGAACGATGTGGTGGTCTTCGTGCCGATGACCGTGCCGGGCGACGTGGTGGACGTGCAGATCCGCCTCAAGCGACGCCGCTTCATGGAGGGCTACGTGGTGAACTACGTGAAACGCTCGCCGCTGCGCGAGGAGCCCTTCTGTGAACACTTCGGCGTCTGCGGCGGCTGCAAGTGGCAGAACCTCCCCTACGAGGAGCAGCTGCGCTTCAAGACGGCGCAGGTGCGCGACCAGCTGACGCGCATCGGCAAACTCACGCTGCCGGAGATCGCCCCCTGCCTGGGATCGGCCGAGACGCGCTTCTACCGCAACAAGCTCGAATTCACCTTTGCCGACCGCGGCTGGCTCACGCGCGAGCAGATCGCCTCGGGCGAGGAACTCGAAGCATCGCCGGCCGTGGGGTTCCACATTCCGGGGATGTTCGACAAGGTGCTCGACATCCGCCGGTGCTGGCTGCAGCCCGACCCCTCGAACGGGATCCGCCTCGAGACCAAACGCTTCTGCCTTGAACACGGCTATACGTTCCATAACGCCCGCGAACATACGGGGTTCATGCGCAACATGATCATCCGCACGGCCTCGACGGGCGAGGTGATGGTGATTGTGGTCTTCGGCGAGGAGGACCGCGCACGCCGCGAGGCGCTGCTCGACCACTTGTCGGAGCGCTTCCCGCAGATCACCTCGCTCTTCTACATCGTCAACACGAAGCTGAACGACTCGGTGGGTGATCTGGAGCCGGTCTGCTACCGCGGCAAGGACCATATCATTGAGGAGATGGAGGGGCTGCGCTTCAAGGTGGGGCCGAAGTCCTTCTACCAGACCAACTCGAAGCAGGCCTACGAACTCTACAAGGTGGCACGCACGTTTGCCGATCTGCACCCCGGGGATACGCTCTACGATCTCTATACCGGAACGGGGACGATCGCCAACTTCTGCGCCGCACGCTGTGCGCGGGTCGTGGGCATCGAGTACGTCCCCGAAGCGATCGCTGACGCGAAGGTCAACTCCGAGCTGAACGGCATCCGCAACACGCGTTTCTATGCCGGCGACATGAAGGCGGTGCTCGACGATGCGTTCGTTGCGGCGAACGGCCATCCGGATGTCATCATCCTCGATCCGCCGCGCGCTGGAGTGGACGAGCCGGTGATTGAGGTGATCCTGCGGGCGGCCCCCGAGCGGATTGTCTACGTGAGCTGCAACCCGGCCACGCAGGCGCGCGACCTGGCGTTGATGAACGAAGCCTACCGCGTTGAGGCGGTGCAGCCCGTCGACATGTTCCCCCACACGCATCATGTGGAGAATGTCGTAAAGCTGGTGCGCCGCTGATCCTGGTGGGCTATTGGCCCTGCCGCACGGCGCTGTATGTCCCGCGTCGCCTGCCCGCCCGTCGCCTGCCCGCCCGGCACTATACAATACATTCCGCGCCGTGCTGTCCGCCCGCGCCCCGCTTTTTCCGGGGCCCGGCAACCGATTGAACAACCTTAAAACTTCAAACCATGATGAATCGCCTTTTTACGGCTTTCATGCTTACGCGGCGGGCTTTCGATCCCGGCGACGATCCCCTGCAGGCGCAGCCGCGGACCCGCTACGTAAAGGGGCGCTTTGCTACGGCCGAAGGCGATCTCTTTATCGGCGAGAAGAGGGTCTGCCAGGGGGTGATGAACGACGACCTGCTCCTGCGCGAGCTGTCGAAACGCGAGCTGAAACGCTGGCGCGCCTTACACCGGTAGCCGCACCGCATGGCAGATTCCGCTCCGTGCGATGCAGTATTTTCGCATGTTTCCCGTTTTTCTGTCAGAAAGGCTCTCCACAGCGACTCCCGGCCCCGGAATCGGGCGCCTCGGAAGCGGGAGCGGAGGCCCTGTTGTACATTTAAAATCCGAAGATGATGAAACGATTGATTTTGTGGGCCGTTGCGGCGCTCGTGGCGCTCCCGGCCGCTGCCCAGACTCAAGAGGCATTCCCGAGTTACGTCCAGGTCTACGGACGGGCCGAAAAGGAGATCACTCCCGACGAATTCTACCTGCAGATCATTATCAACGAACGCGATTCGAAGGGCAAGATCTCGGTCGAGAGCCAGCAGCGCGACATGATTGCGGCGCTGAAGCGGCTGAACGTCGATATCGACAAGCAGCTCAAGGTGGCCAACCTCTCGAGTGAGTTCTTCAAGAAGAAGAGCTCGGTGGCCACGGCCAAATACCAGCTGCAGCTGGGTTCGTCGGCCGAGGTGGCCCGCGTCTGGCAGGCGCTGGACGATTTGGGCATCTCGAACGTCTCGATCCTGAAGGTTTCGCACTCGAAGATCGACCAGCTGAAGGAGGAGGTTCGCGTCGAGGCGATTCGCAATGCGCGGAAGAATGCCGCCACGCTGGCCGAGGCGATCGGGCAGCAGGTCGGACGGTGCTTCTATATCTACGATTCGAACAGCAACGTCGTGCCGGCCGTGTATGACAACATGGTGCTGATGCGCAGCGCCAAGGATGTGGCGACGGCCGAGATGCAGGTCGAGGAGGACCCGCTCGAGTTCAAGACCCTGCGGCTGGAGTACGGCGTGCAGGCGAAGTTCGTGCTCGAGTAGCGGCGCTGTGTCGGCACCCGGCGGGCGGGTGATGACCGGCGGGCGTGCGGCGTTGTTCGGCTGCTGGCGCCTGTGGCTGCAGATCCCGGACGGAAGAGGTTTTCCAAATCAATCTCTTCCGTCCGTTTTTTTGTCTTCGGGGTGCGTTCCGCCCGACGACCGTCCGGCTGTCGGGACGAAGCTGTTGCGGGATTCGGAAATATTTTCTACCTTTGTGATTCACCCCTGTAAAAAAGGAGGCGTTTATGGAAAAGCAGTTCCGTTTCGATTATGAACATTATGCGGCGCTGTCGGAACTTCCCGAAGCGGACCGCCTGTTGGTTGCCGAGGCCGAAGAGGCCACGAAGCGATCCTATGCTCCCTATTCGAACTTCCGCGTTGGGGCGGCTGCGCGGCTGCGCAGCGGGCGGATCCTGCACGGCAGCAACTCCGAGAGCGAGGTCTTCCCTGCCGGACTCTGCGCCGAGCGGACGCTGCTCTTCTATGCCGAGGCCAACCATGCCGACGATCCGATCGAGACGCTGGCCATCGCTTCGGACCCCTCGGAGCGCGAATGCTACCCCTGCGGACAGTGCCGCCAGGTGCTGGTCGACGTCGAGCGGCGCCAGGGCAGCCCGATCCGTGTCATCATGAGCGGCGGCGGCTCGGCATCGGTGGTCGACGAGGCCGCCCGGCTGCTTCCCTTCACCTTTATCCTGTAAGCTGCGGATGTTCCACCCGAACGACATACTCTATGAAGACAACCACCTGCTGGTGGTGAACAAATACGCCGGCGACCTTGTGCAGCCGGACCCCTCGGGCGAGAGTGCTCTGGAGGATCAGATCAAGGCCTTCCTCAAGGAGCGCGACGCCAAACCGGGCGCCGTCTTTCTGGGGGTGGTCCATCGCATCGACCGCCCGGTGAGCGGTGCGGTGCTCTTCGCCAAGACCTCCAAGGCGCTGACGCGGCTGAACGAAATGCTGCGTCAGGGGCGGATCCACAAGATCTACTGGGCGCTGACCGAGGCGACGCCCGTCCCCGAGCAGGGTGAACTGCACCACTACATCCTGCGCGACGGCCGTACGAACCGTTCGCGGGCTCTGGACGCCCCGAAAGGGGATGCCAAGGAGGCGCGGCTGCGCTACGAGACGCGGGGTCGCGGCCGCAACTACACGCTCGTCGAGGTGGAGCTCCTGACGGGACGTCACCACCAGATCCGGGCCCAGTTCTCGAAGATCGGCTGCCCGATCCGCGGTGACCTGAAGTACGGGGCGCGGCGTTCGCTGCCCGGCGGGGGGATCTCGCTCCACTCGCGGCGGGTGGAGTTCGAACACCCGGTGCGTCACGAACTGATTTCGGTTGTGGCGCCCGTTCCGGCGGGGGACAACCTCTGGGCCGCTTTCGAGAATCTGTAGCGGAGGCCGCACGACGCCTCTGCTGCGCAGGAACGAAATCCCGAACGATATGCGACTATTGATACAACGTGTGAAATGGGCCTCCGTGACGATCGGCGGCCGGCTCTACTCCCGCATCGGAGCGGGTTTGCTGGTGCTCGTCGGCGTGGGGAACGACGATGGGGAGGAGGATCTCGAATACCTGGCCGGCAAGCTCATACGGCTTCGGATCTTCGACGACGAGGCGGGCGTCATGAACCGCGACGTGGTGCAGACCTCCGGCGAGGTGCTGGTGGTGAGCCAGTTCACGCTGATGGCCTCGACGCGCAAGGGCAACCGCCCGAGCTACATCAAGGCGGCACCCGAAGCCGTTTCGCGGCCGCTTTACGAACGCTTCGCCACGCGGGTTGGCGAACTGCTGGGACGGCCCGTTGCCACGGGACAGTTCGGTGCCGACATGCAGGTTGAACTGCTCAATGACGGTCCGGTAACCATCTGGATCGACTCCAAAAACAAAGAATAACACGCCTGAACCTTTCCTTATGAAGAAGACGATGCTGCTGCTGAGTGCAGCCTGGGCCTTCGGGACCGTATTCTTCGCATGCGGCGATGACAAGTCGGAATCATCCGGCGAGTGGTTCGATACGCCGACGGTCGAGGTTGAGGGGATGATGGCGCGGGTGAGCTGCACCACGACCCTCGGTGTGGGGATCGTGACGGCGGAGAATGCGGGATTCGTCTGTACGGCGGAGTCCGGGAGCTCGCAGATCGAGCGGGACATCACCGTGACGGGCTCGACGCTGACGGGACGGTTGCAGGATCTGCTGCCCGATACCCGCTATACGGTCCGGGCCTTTGCGACGCTGGGCTCCGTACGGATCGAGAGCCCTGCGGCGTCGTTCCGCACGGGGACCGTTCCCGCGCCCGAGAGCCAGGATCTTACGACCCGGACGGGATGGGCCGAACTCCCGGCGATGGATCCCGCCTCGGAGGAGCTCTTCTATGCGGCCCACTACTGCGAGGGGCTTCCCGGCGGCCGCAACTATACGGTCTGCTGCGACGTGGAGGGGCGGATCGGAGTATGGTCGGCCTTCCCGCTGCACAAATGTTACCAGGGCAATCAGACGCGGACCGACAAGTGGGCCTATGATCCCGAGGTGCCGCGGTTGATCCAGTCGTCGCTGACCAGCGGTTCCTACCAGCCGCAGCCCGGCTACTCGAAGGGGCATCTGCTGGCTTCGGAGGACCGCACGGTGAACTATGCGGCCAACGTGCAGACCTTTTATGTGACGAACGTGGCGCCACAGTGGCAGAACAGTTTCAACAGCGGCGTCTGGTCGTCGCTCGAGGCCGATTGCTGGAACAACATCTGCCTCGATACACTTTACGTCGTCTCGGGCGTGTGGGGCGTGCACGAGACGGCGACGGTTACCGACAAGGCCGGAAATCCGTGTCGGGTTCCGAGCCACTTCTTCCGGGTGCTGCTGCGTTCGAAGGATGGCGATACGGGGCGGAAGGTGCAGGAGATGTCGGCCGAAGAGCTCCAGTGTGTGGGTTTCTGGTTCGAGAACAGGGCCTATCCGAGCGGCAAGCCTTCGGCCAACATGGTGTCGGTGGCCGAGATCGAGCGGCTGACCGGCATGCGCTTTTTCGTAAACGTCCCCAATGCCCCGAAGGAGACGTTCGATGCCTCGGCGTGGAGTTTTCGATGACAAACCATTTAACGACAGAAAAATAACTCATGTGGATCGGGGATGTTGTAAGATGCCCCGGCAAGAATGATCCGTTAAGTTTATGAAACGCATTTTTACCCTTTTGATGGGCGGTCTGGTGCTCTTTTCGACCGCCTGTGACTCCGACAAGGAGAGTGGTGTGACGGGCAGCGAATGGTTCCTGACCCCCGAGAGTACGGTGAACGGCACGACCGTTGAGGTACGTTGCGAGACGAAATTCGGCGCCGGCGTGCTGACCGGAGCGAATTCGGGCTTCACCTATGCCGCGGTGACATCGGCTGGCGTCGGCTCCTTCGAGTCGACGGCTACGGTCACCGCTTCGGGCAGCACGATCGCCGCCACGCTGAGCAACCTGCAGCCCGAGACGCTCTATGTGGTCTATGCCTACGCCGACTTCGGCGGAGCCCGCATGCAGAGCACCGGCACGACCTTTACGACGGGAACCGCCACCGAACTTCCGGAACCCGATCCCGACGGCCCGGCCTTCGGTACCCCCTCGGCCACGAACGTGACGGCTTCGGGGGCGACGCTCAGCTGCGGTTTCACGTTCGAGGCCCCGACGTCGGAGTATACGCTTCGCTTCGAGTATCGACCCGCCTCGGGCGGCAGCTACGTGGAGAAGCCTGTGACGGCGGGTACGGGCGTCAAGAGCGTGACGCTGAGTGGGCTGACGGCCTCGACCGCGTATGAATTCCGCCTCTGCGCCGAGTGGCAGGGCGAGCGCTACGTGAGCGATATGGGCCGCTTCACGACGTCGTCATCCGAGGGCGGCCTGACCGCCTATTCGGGCTGGGCGGAACTCCCGATCGAAAAGGGCGACCCCGACCTCTATTACGCCCACCATATCTGCCCCGATTTCCGGGTTGACGGCCATCTGGCCCGCAATTATACGGTCTGCTACAGCGCCGAGCACCACTGCCCGGTGTGGGTGGCCGCGCCGCGGCACGCCTGCTATGAGGTAAAAGGTACGAATCGGACGGATGCCTACGGCAAGGATCCCGATATTCGCTCCGATATTCAGTACAACAGCGATGCAACGGGTGGCGGCTGCAACAAGGGGCACATGCTCGGTTCGGCCGAGCGGTTGGTGACGAGGGCCGTCAACCGCCAGGTCTTCTACTATACGAACATTGCCCCGCAGTACTCCTCCTCCTTCAATACGGGCGACGGCGGATGGAACATCCTCGAGGACTGGATCGACACGAAGGTCTGCGCCGATACGACCTACCTGGTCATCGGCACCTATTTCGAGAAGTATACCGACCGCTACGGCAATACGGCCTCGCCCAAGAAGATCTCGTTCGGCGGGCGGAACGACGTTTCGTGCCCGACGATGTTCTACATCGCGGCCCTGCGCACCAAGTCGGGCCGGACGGGCAAATCGGTCATGGAGTGTTCGGCCGACGAGCTGATGTGCGCCGTCTTCGTGCGCTGCCACAACAACAACCTCATGGGTGTGCGGGTTTCGTCGAAGGACATGATCAGCCTGGCGGAGCTGGAACAGCTCACCGGATTCCACTACTTCGCCAACGTCCCGAACGTCCCGAAGACGGAGTATAACCCCGCCGACTGGGGGCTTTAACCGCACGCGGGGACGATGATCTATCCGTGGGGTGACAGCCGGCGGTTCAACTCCTATGCGGGGTACTTCCGCCGGCGGTTCGGCGGCCGGGTGCAGAAGCTTTCGGTCGATGCGGGCTTCACCTGTCCGAACCGCGACGGAAAGCTGGGGCGCGGCGGGTGTACGTTCTGCATCAACGGCGCCTTCACGCCGTCGTACTGCTCGCCGTCGAAGAGCATCACGCAGCAGATCGACGAGGGGATCGAGTTTCACCGCAACCGCTACCGCACGGCACAGCGCTACCTGGTCTATTTCCAGTCCTACTCGAACACCTACGCGCCGTTGGAGCGCCTGCAGGAGCTTTACGGCGAGGCGCTGCGCCATCCGGATGTGGCGGGGCTGGTGATCGGCACGCGTCCGGACTGCATCGACGAGCGGACACTCGACTATCTGGCCCGCGTGGCCCGCGACCGCTACGTGGCCGTCGAGTACGGCATCGAGTCGACCTTCGATACGACGCTGCGGGCCGTGAACCGCGGCCACGACTTTGCCGCCGCCCGGCGGGCCGTGCGGATGACCGCCGAGCGGGGCCTCAGCGTCGGAGGGCACTTCATTCTGGGGCTCCCGGGCGAGACCGACGCGATGCTTCTCGAACAGACGGCACGGATCAACGCCCTGCCGCTCACGACCGTGAAGTTTCACCAGCTGCAGGTTTTCCGCGGCACGGCCATGGCCGCCGAGTACGACGCCCACCCCGAACGCTTCCGCTTCTGGACGCTCGACGAGTACCTCGATCTCTTCGTGGAGATCCTCCGCCGCCTGCGCCCCGATCTGGTTGTCGAACGCTTCGCTTCGGAGGCCCCGCCGCGCTACCACTACGGCCGCAACTGGGGCCTGGTGCGCAACGAACAACTTCTCTCGATGTTGGAGCGAAGATTGGAGGAACGGGATGTTTGGCAAGGCGAAATTTTTACTACCTTTGTGGAGGATAAAGAAAACAATCCCCAATAGGAGCGTCCGAAGGCGGCGGAATCCGGATCTCCGGGATCGACCGTACGGGGCCTGTTGCCGAATAATCAATCGCCCATGAAACCTAGAATTACACTGGAACTGGTGCTGAGGACCGTCAAGGAGTATTTCCTGATGTTTTTCGGCATGATGTTGTATTCGTTCGGCTGGATCGGCTGCATCCTTCCGGCCAACGGTGTCGGCGGTGGTGCCGCGGGACTTTCGCTGGTGCTGTGCACGGCGCTCGAGAACATCGGCTTCCACATCCAGATCGGTACGATGGTCTTCCTGATCAACGCCGTGCTGCTGATCGTTGCCGGGTTCATCGTGGGGTGGAATTTCGGCATCAAGACGATCTTCTGCGTGCTGGTCATCTCCGTGGGGATGAACTTCTGGCAGGATGTGCTTCCCGAGGGCAATTTCCTGGGCATCGACAACCTGCTGGCCATCGTCATGGGCGGTATTCTGGCCGGTGCGGGTATTGCGCTCTGCTTCTCGCAGGGGGGCTCGACGGGCGGTACGGACATCGTGGCGATGATCATCAACAAGTACCGTACGATCAGCTACGGCAAGATCCTCATCTATTCGGATTTCGTCATCATCGCCTCGTCGCTGCTCGTCGGCAAGGGCATCAGCGCCGTGATCTACGGCTACGTGATGACGGCCGTAGTGGGCTATACGGTCGACATGATCATGGCCGGCAGCCGGCAGTCGAGCCAGGTGCTGATCGTCACGCACGACTACGAGAAGATGGCCGACGCCATCGCGCAGAACATCCACCGCGGCGTGACGCTGATCGATTCGCAGGGGTGGTACTCGAAGGAGAAGTCGAAGATCGTGATGGTGGTCTGCCGCAAGAGCGAGACGGCGATGATCCTGAAGTTCGTCAAGACGATCGATCCGGACGCCTTCCTCACCGTGGGTTCGGTGATGGGGGTCTACGGCAAGGGTTTCCAGGCCATCAACAAGGTCTGACGCGATCGAATGCCGCAATATGCCGATATCATCCTGCCACTGGCGCAACCGGCCTATACGTTTGCTGTGCCCGAGGGGCTGACGCTCCGCGAAGGGCAGGCCGTAGCGGTTCGGTTCGGCCCGCGCAACAAGTTCTGTACGGGGATCGTCTGGCGGCTGCATGAGCGGCGTCCCGATTTCCCGCGTATCAAATCCGTACAACGTATTCTCTACGACGAGCCGCTTCTTTCGGCCCCGCAACGGCGGCTGTGGGAGTGGATCGCCTCGTATTACATGTGCTCGGTGGGCGAGGTGATGCGCTGTGCGCTGCCGTCGCTGATGAAGCCCTCGGGCGATACCGAGGAGGAGTTTTCGGAGGAGGAGTTCCGCCCCCGGATGGAGAGTTACGTCTCGCTGGCGCCGGAACTTGGCGGCGAGGAGGCCTTCCACGAGGTGTGCGAACGCCTCGAACGGCGGGCTCCGCGCCAGTACGAGGCGCTGCTGGAGATCGCCTCGGCGGGCGACGAGACGCGCATCTCGACGGGCGAGGTGGCGCGGCGACTGCTGCAGGCCGATTCGACGGTGCTGCATACGCTCGAACGCAAGGGGCTGATCCGGCGCACGGAGCACGAACGTACCGTCGAACGGGGCGGCTCGACCTTCCGCCTGCCGCAGCTGAGTCCCCACCAGCAGCAGGCACTCGATACGCTGCGCGCCCAGTTTGCCGCCGGGCGGAGCACGGCGCTGCTGCAGGGAATCACGGGCTCGGGCAAGACCGAAATCTATATCCACCTGATCGCCGAAGTGCTGGCGCGGGGGGGCGACGTGCTGCTGCTCGTGCCGGAGATTGCGCTGACGGCCCAGCTGATCGAACGCATGGAGCGGATCTTCGGCAGTCGCGTGACGGCCTACCACTCGAAACTCACGAACCGCCGCCGTACGGAGACCTACCTGCGGCTGAGCCGGTCGCAGGGGGGCGAGTTTGTCGTCGGGGTACGGTCGTCGATCTTCCTGCCGCTGAAACACCTGCAACTGATCGTCGTCGACGAGGAGCACGACGCCAGCTACAAGCAGGTGGATCCGGCGCCGCGCTACAACGCCCGGGACTGCGCCGTGGTGATGGCGCGGCTGACCGGGGGCCGCACGCTGCTCGGCAGCGCCACGCCGTCGTTGGAGTCGTGGTCGAATGCCGCTTTGGGCAAATACGGAAAGGCGGTGCTGAACGAACGCTACGGCGAGGCGCGGCTGCCGGTGGTCTACATCTCGGACACGCTGCGTGCGGCCCGCCGGGGCGAGCGCCACGCCCACTTCAACAAGCTGCTGCTGGACAAGATCGGGGAGACGCTCCAGCGCGGCGAACAGGTGATGCTGTTCCAGAACCGGCGGGGGTTCTCGCCCTATGTCGAGTGTACGGAGTGCGGGTGGACGGCGCGCTGCCCGAACTGCAACGTGACGCTGACCTACCACAAGAGCGGCCGGAAGCTGGTCTGCCACTACTGCGGCCATACGGAGGAGGTGCCGGCGAAGTGCCCCTCGTGCCGTGTGACGGATGTGGTCCCGGTGGGCTTCGGAACCGAAAAGATCGAGGAGGAGATCGCGCGGATCTTCCCCGAGGCGCGTGTGGCGCGACTGGACCGTGACAGCGTCACCTCGGAGCGCGCCTTCAACGCCATTATCGACGATTTCGCGGCGCGGCGCACCGACATTCTGGTCGGTACGCAGATGATCACCAAGGGGTTTGACTTTGCGGGGGTCTCGCTTGTCGGAATCCTCAATGCGGACAACCTGCTGAATAACCCCGATTTCCGGGCTGCGGAGCGGGCCTTCCAGCTGATGATGCAGGTCTCGGGCCGGGCCGGGCGGCGCGGTGACGGGGGTGAGGTGGTGATCCAGACGGGTGACCCGACCAATCCGGTGATCCGCCAGGTGGCCACGGGCGACTACGAGGCGATGGTGCGCACGCAACTGGCCGAGCGGCAGCAGTTCTTCTACCCGCCCTACGCGCGGCTGACGTCGCTTACGCTGCGCCACCGCGATCCCGAGACGCTGCGCAGCGGCGTCATGGAGCTGGCGCAACGGCTGCGCGTGCGCTTCGGGCGGCGCGTGCTGGGGCCGATGACCCCGCCGGTCGACCGCATCCGGGGCGAATACCTCGTGGGGCTGCTGCTCAAGATCGAGAGCGGGGCCTCGTCGGCCCGGGCCCGCGAACTGCTGGGCGCCGAGCTGAAATCTTTCTCTGAAAATCCGGCCTGCAGGGCCATAACCGTCGTGGTGGATGTCGATCCTCAGTGAGTTGCTGCACGATGTGGCGTCGTTGTTCTTCCCGGCGCGGTGTGCCGTCTGCGGCGAACCTCTCGCGCGGGGCGAGCGGACGGTCTGCACGCTCTGCCGCGCCACGGCCCCGCTGACGGGCTTCTGGCGCGAGGCGGACAACCCCGTCGTGCGCCGATGCTGGGGGCAGGTGCCCGTCGTGCAGGCCTCGGGATTCCTCTATTTCGTCCACCGGAGCGGCTGGCGGCAGCTGATCCACTCGTTCAAGTACCGCGGTGCGTGGCGTACGGCGCGCGAGATGGGCGAGTGGTACGGGCGCTACCTGCGCGAGAGCGGGCTCTACGGCGATGTGGATTGTGTCGTTCCGCTGCCGCTGCACCCTTTCAAGCGGTGCCGGCGGGGCTACAACCAGTCGGAATACATTGCCGAGGGGATTGCCCGCCAGCTGGGCGTCGGGGTCGAGCGGCGGAGCGTCTACCGGCGGCGCAACACGCAGAGCCAGGCTCGCAAGTCGCGCCGCGAACGGGCCGGGAATGTCGAGGGGGCCTTTGCCGTGCGGCATGCGGAGCGATTGTCCGGTCGCCACGTGCTGCTGGTCGACGACGTGATGACGACGGGCTCGACCCTGTTGTCGTGTGCCGCGGAGATCCTGCGGGCGGTTCCCGACTGCCGGATCAGCCTGGCGGCGCTGGCCGTTTCGCAGCGTGAACTGGGTGTCGGGGAGTGATCCGGCCGCGCCTCTCGCTGCGGTGGTGGCCGCGGCGGGGCGAATCTGAAAAAAGTATGCCCGGGAGGTTTTGATATGTCGGGCCGAATCCGTATTTTTGAGGTCCGAACAGAGCGGAAAATTCATGGCAAGAGACTACAACAATACAACCCAGCGCGGCAGCGCCTATTCGCGCAACCGCGAGGCCTACGAGGCCCTGACGGAGGGTGCGGGCAACGTGCCGCCCCAGGCTGTCGAGCTGGAGGAGGCGGTGCTCGGCGCGCTGATGCTCGAGAAGGACAGCATCATTGCCGTGCAGGAGTTCATCACCCCGGAGGCCTTCTACACCGAGGAGCACCGGTTGATCTACAAGGCCATCGAGGAGCTCTCGATGGAGCTCAAGCCCATCGACCTCTACACGGTGACCGAGCGGCTGAAGGCCAAGAAGGAGCTGAAGAAGGTGGGCGGCGCCGCCTATCTGGCTCAGCTGACCCAGAAGGTGGACTCGGCGGCCAACGTGGAGTTCCATGCCAAGATCATTGCCCAGAAGTATGTCCAGCGCGAGTTGATCCGCTCGGCCACGGAGATCCAGAAGCGGTCGTACGACGAGTCGACCGACGTCACGGAGCTGATCGGTTTTGCCGAGGGCGAGATCTTCAAGGTGGCCGAGGGACACGTCAAGCGCTCCGTGCAGTCGTCGAAGGAGATCCTGGCCCGGGCGCTCGAGCAGATCGAGGAGGCCTCGAAGAATACCAGTTCGTACAGCGGCGTGCCGTCGGGCTTCGCGGCGCTGGACCGCGTGACGCTGGGCTGGCAGCTGTCGGACCTGATCATCGTGGCGGCGCGTCCTTCGATGGGTAAGACGGCCTTCGTGCTGTCGATGGCGCGCAACATGGCCGTCGACCACGAACAGGGCGTGGCCTTCTTCTCGCTGGAGATGTCGGCCGTGCAGCTGATGATGCGTCTGATCATCGCCGAGACGGGCCTCTCGGGCAACGACGTCAAGTCGGGTCGTCTGACCCCCGAGCAGTGGCGCCACCTCGAGTCGGCGACCAAACCGCTGGGTGCCGCTCCGCTCTATATCGACGATACGCCGGCCCTGTCGGTCTTCGAGTTCCGCTCGAAGGCGCGGCGTCTGAAGATCCACCACGACATCAAGATCATCATCATCGACTACCTGCAGCTGATGACCGGCAACCAGGATACGAAGGGCAACCGCGAACAGGAGGTGGCCTTCATCTCGCGTACGCTCAAGGCGATCGCCAAGGAGCTGAACGTGCCGGTGATCGCCCTTTCGCAGCTGAGCCGTGCGACGGAGATGCGCGGCGGTTCGAAACGCCCGCAGCTGTCGGACCTCCGCGAGTCGGGTGCCATTGAGCAGGATGCCGACATCGTGGCCTTCATCCACCGTCCGGAGTATTACGGCATCACGCAGGATGAGAACGGTATGCCCACGGCGGGTATGGCCGAGATTATCCTTGCGAAGCACCGTAACGGTGCGGTGTGCGACGTGCCGCTGCGCTTCCTCAAGGAGCAGGCGCGCTTTGCCGACCTGGACGATTCGATGCTGCCGCCGGCCGATGCGACCGAGAGCCAGCAGGCCTACGACGATTATGCGAGCGGTTCGAACAACTTCCCCGCCGGGGCGGCTCCGGCAGGCGGCGCCCTGAGCGGTGCCATGGGGGGCGAGTTCGACGTCAACCGTTCGGCCAATCTGAACGACGAGGCGCCGTTCTGATCCGAAAAAAACGCGTCCATCATGTTTGTCCGTACATACGCCGGAGCCCTGTTGGGAATCGACGCCGTGAAGGTGACCGTCGAGGTCAACATCACGGGCGGCGGGCTGGGTCTGTATCTGGTGGGGCTTCCGGACAACGCCGTCAAGGAGAGCGAACAGCGCATCCGGGCGGCGTTCGAGAACTCGGGCGAACGGATGTCGGGCCGCAAGGTGGTTGTGAGCCTGGCTCCGGCCGACCTGCGCAAGGAGGGGTCGGGATTCGATCTGCCGATCGCCGTGGGAATCCTCGCGGCGATGGAGCGCATCGCGGCCGACGCGGTGGCCGATACGATGCTCGTCGGCGAGTTGTCGCTCGACGGCTCGCTGAGACCCGTGCGCGGGGTGCTTCCGCTGGCTGTTGCGGCGCGGCGCGAGGGGTTGCGGCGGTTGATTCTCCCGGCGGAGAATGCCGCCGAGGCGGCCGTGGTCGAGGGGATCGAGGTGGTGGGCGCCGCCACGCTCGGCGAGGTCATCGCCCACCTGAACGGCGAACGGACGATCGCGCCGACCCTTCCGTCCGCAGAGGATCCGTTCGACGCCTCGCGGATGCACTATGCCGAGGATTTCGCCGATGTCAAGGGGCAGACCCACGTCAAGCGGGCGTTGGAGATCGCTGCGGCCGGAGGCCACAACGTGCTGATGATCGGCGCCCCGGGTTCGGGCAAGACGATGCTGGCGCGGCGTCTGCCGACGATCCTCCCGCCGCTGACGCGCGAGGAGGCCCTCGAGACGACGAAGATTCATTCCGTAGCCGGGAAGAGCGGCTTTGCCGGCGGACTGATGACGCTGCGCCCCTTCCGGGCTCCGCACCACCTCACCTCGCAGGTGGCGCTGATCGGCGGCGGACAGTCGCCGCGTCCGGGCGAGGTGTCGCTGGCCCATAACGGCGTGCTGTTCCTCGACGAGCTGCCCGAATTCGGACGGAGTGTCCTCGAGGTGCTGCGCCAGCCGCTCGAGGAGAAGCGCATCGTGGTCTCGCGGGCGAAGTACAGCGTCGAGTATCCGGCCAACTTTACGCTCGTGGCGGCAATGAATCCCTGCCCGTGCGGCTACTACAACCATCCGACCAAACCCTGTACCTGTTCGCCGGGGGCCGTGCACCGCTACATGGGGCGCATCTCGGGTCCGCTGCTGGACCGCATCGACCTGCAGGTTGAGGTGACGCCCGTCACCCCCGCGGAACTGGCCTCGGCGGCCCCGGGCGAACCGAGTGCCGCGATTCGCGAGCGGGTGATCCGGGCCCGGGAGTTTCAGGCCGAACGCTTCCGCGACGTCGAGGGGGTGCATACCAACTCGATGATGAATTCGCGTCTGCTACGCGAGTATTGCCGGTTGGACAGTGCTTCGGAGGCGTTGCTTCAGCGGGCCATGGAGCAGTTGTCGCTGTCGGCTCGGGCCTACGACCGGATTCTGAAGGTGGCCCGCACGATTGCCGATCTGGCCGGTCGCCGGGAGATTGCCGCGGCGGACGTGGCCGAAGCGATCGGCTACCGCTCGCTGGACCGCGGGACCTGGGGCCGATAAAGGACCGATGGAGAGACGGCGAAGGACGGCAAAGAGATGATGAAGAGGTGACGAACGGGAGAATAAAGAGGCGACGAACGGGCGATGACGATGAAAGGGAGGCGAGGCGGTGATGAAAGGAGGATGAGGGAGTTGGCTAAAGGGCGGGGCGGACAAATGGCCCGAACCCAAAAACCCGAGTAAAGAGTCGGATGTAGAAACCGAAGACGTGGGTTTTCCGGGTTCCGATTCGGCTGGAGAAAATGGAAAAGTTGAAACGGAAAAACGATATGAAACGAATTATTCTTTCGGGCGGCGGTACGGGCGGCCATATCTATCCGGCCGTGGCGGTTGCCGAGGCGTTGAAACGCCGTCTGGGCGACGAGGTCGAACTGCTGTTCGTCGGCGCCGAAGGGAAGATGGAGATGGAGAAGGTCCCGGCGCTGGGTTACCGGATCGTCGGTCTGCCGATCGCCGGTCTGCAGCGCCGTCTGGACTGGCACAATCTGCTCGTGCCGCTGAAGGTGCTGCGAAGCCTGCGGATGGCGCGGCGCGTGATCCGTGATTTCGGGGCCGATGCCGTGGTGGGCTTCGGCGGCTATGCGAGTGCTCCGGTGCTGTGGGCGGCCCAGCACATGGGCGTCCCGACGGTGATCCAGGAGCAGAACTCCTACGCCGGGGTGACGAACAAGATCCTGGCCCGGCGGGCACGGCGCATCTGCACGGCCTATGAGGGGATGGAGCGCTTCTTCCCGTCCGACCGCATCACGCTGACAGGCAATCCGCTGCGGGGACGCTTCTCGAAGCAGGGGGCCGATCGCACCGAGGCGCTGAAATACTATGGACTGACGGCCGATCTGCCGACGATTCTGGTCGTAGGCGGATCGCTCGGGACGCGTTCGCTCAACGAGATGATGAAGCAATGGATCCTCGATACGGGGGGTAAGGCACCCGTGCAGGTGATCTGGCAGACGGGCAAGTATTACGAGCGGGAGATGCAGGCCTTTTTGGCGGCCCACCCCGCGGCGCATGTCTGGCAGGGGGCCTTCATCGAACGCATGGACTACGCCTATGCGGCGGCCGATCTGGTCGTCTCGCGCAGTGGTGCCGGCACGGTTTCGGAGCTGTGTCTGGTGGCTCGTCCGGTGCTCTTCGTGCCCTCGCCCAACGTGGCCGAAGACCACCAGACGAAGAATGCCCGGGCCCTTGAAGCGAAGGGGGCGGCCGTGGTGGTTCCCGACGCGGAGTGCTGCACGCGGGCCATGCCGCTGGCCCTGGAGCTGTTGGGCGACCGTGAGCGGCTGGCGGCGATGAGCCGCAATCTGGAGCTGCTGGCCAAACCCCACGCAGCGGACGATATTGTCGATGAGATCCTCAAAGTGATAAAATGATGGAACGCAAGAGTGTCTATTTTCTCGGAATCGGGGGCATCGGAATGAGTGCCCTGGCGCGTTATTTTCTGCACGAAGGGTGCCGGGTGGGCGGTTACGACCGCACGCGGACCCGTCTGACCGATCAGCTGGAGGCCGAAGGAGCCGCCGTCCACTACGAGGACGACGTGCGGCTGATCCCGGCGGAGTTCCTCGACCCGGCCCGCACGATTGTGGTCTACACGCCGGCCGTGCCGCACGACCACAGCGAATACACCTACTTCCGCGAACACGGCTTCCGTATCGAGAAGCGTTCGCAGATGCTGGGACATCTCTCCGAGGGGAAATACGTGATGGCGGTGGCCGGCACGCACGGCAAAACGACCACCTCGACCCTCATCGCATGGTTGAACCGTGCGCTGACGGGCGGCGGCTCGGCCTTTCTGGGCGGCATCTCGAAGAACTTCGACGGCAATCTGGTGCTGGGCGACGGCAAACGGCTGGCCGTCGAGGCCGATGAATTCGACCGTTCGTTCCTGCACCTGTACCCCGACGTGGCGGTGGTCACCTCGGCCGACCCGGACCACCTGGACATTTACGGTACGCACGAGGCTCTGAAGGTGGCCTTCGTGCAGTTCATCCGCCAGATCCGCCCCGACGGCTACCTCATCATCAAGCAGGGGCTTGATCTGACGATCGACAATTCGGAGATCACCGTCTATCGCTACGCCTATGATACGCCGTGCGACTTCTACGCCCGCAACGTCGAGCTGATCGGCGGCGGACACTATCGCTACGACATCGTCACGCCGTCGGGGGCGATCGAGGGGTGTACGCTCGGCGTCCCGGGGTGGGTCAACATCGAAAACTCGGTGGGTGCCGTGGCGGCCGTCTGGTGTGCGGCCCATTTCGTGGGTCAGGAGCTGGACGCCGATCGGATTCGTGAGGCGCTGGCCACCTTCTCGGGGGTGAAGCGCCGCTTCGAGTTCTATGTCAATACGCCGAAGCAGGTCTACATGGACGACTATGCGCACCATCCGCGCGAACTGGCCGCCACGCTGACGTCGGTGCGGAAGATGTTCCCCGGACGGCGCATCACGGCACTGTTCCAGCCTCACCTCTATACCCGCACGCGGGACCTCTACGTGGAGTTTGCCGAGGCGCTGTCGCATGCCGACGAGGTGGTGCTGCTGCCGATCTACCCGGCCCGCGAGGAGCCCATCGAGGGGATCACGTCGGAGATCATCGCCCAACGGGTGACGGTCCCGTGCCGCATCGTCGACCGCGAACATCTGGCCGAGACGGTCGCCGCGATGGATACCGACGTGGTGATCAGCTTCGGAGCCGGGAATATCGACACCTGCTGCGAGGCGCTGGCCGAGGTGCTCAAACGGAAATCCTGATCCCGAAGCCCGATGGCGAAACCGACCCTGAAATATCTCCGACCGGTCATTCTGGGAGCCCTGTGGCTGGGTGTTCTCGTCTACATGGTGTGGGCGGGGATCTCGGTGTACCGTGCACGTAGGGTCCGGCAGGTCCGGAGTCTGGAGATCGAGGTGGTCGACAGTACGTCGCAGGGCTATCTGGTGACGGGCCGGCAGGTGCGGAGCTGGATTGCACAGAGCGGAATCGGCACGATCGGCACGGCAGTTGGAGAGGTGGATCTGCACGCAATCGAACGGCTGATCGCCCGCAACGGCTTTGTGGAGCGGGTGGTGGCCTACGTCTCCGATCCGGGGGTGCTGCACGTGAAGATCTCGCCGCGCGAGCCGCTGCTGCGACTGCTGACCGACGGGATGAACGCCTATGTCACCTCGGCGGGATATGTCTTTGCGGCACCGCGGGCCTCGTCGCTCTACGTGCCGGTGGTGACGGGCTCCTACAGGCCTCCCTTCCCGACGGATTATGTGGGCGATGTGCGCGATTACCTGGACAAGCGGTTGCGGCAGTGCGACGAGCGGATTGCCGAACTCGAACGGTCGAAGATCCCGGTTTACCGGCGTGAACAGACCTACGAGAATGAGTATCGGATGATTCGTCGCGAACGGCTGAAGCGCCGCTGGTGGAAGGGCGAGAGTGCCGAGGCTTTCGACAAACGCGTCGAACAGCTGCGGGAGAAGAAGGCGCAGGCGCGTCGGACGTGGCGTTACCGCACGCGGGTGATTCGCGACGAGCTCGAACGGATCGACCGCCAGCAGGAGGCCGAGCTCCGCAAACAAAAAAAGTTGGAGAAAAGCTACGAAGATTTCATGAAACTCCTTACCTTTGTGGAGACTGTCGAAGAGGATGATTTCTGGAGGTCGGAGGTGGTGCAGATAGCCGCTTATACGACCCCCAGCGGAGCATTGGAGGTAGAGCTGACCCCGCGCAGCGGCAACTATACGATCCTTTTCGGTCGGTTGGAGGAGGTGGACCGCAAGTTCGACAAACTGTTGCGCTTTTACCGCAACGGTCTTTCGACGCTGGGCTGGGACACCTACCGGGTGATCGACATCCGATACGACAATCAGGTAGTCTGCAAAAAGTAAAGGAACAATATACCGTGGAAAGAAAAAATTATACCGTAGCGATCGATCTGGGGTGCTCGTCGGTGAAGGTAGCCGTCGGGGAGCGGACTCCGGAGGGCTTGCTCGATGTGGCGTGTGTCGTTACGAAGCCCGTGAAGGAGGGCGTTCATGCGGGCCTGATCGAGAACATCGAACTGGTGAGTCAGGCTATCCGGTCGGCGGTTTCGGAGGTCGAAGAGCAGTTCGGCATCCGCATCACGGAGGCTTATGCGGGGATCTCCGGTGAGTTCGTGCGCTGCGCCCGCCACACGGACCACGTCTTTGTCTACGATCCTCAGAACGGCGTCAACCAGAAGGATGTCGACGCCCTGTTTGACCGGATGCGCAACGTCCAGGCGCCCGATGACGAGACGATCATGGAGCGTGTCCCCCAGAACTACGTGGTCGACGACAGCCAGGAGGTGCATAACCCCGTGGGGTCGTTCGGCAAGAAACTCGGCTCGACATTCAACTTCATTCTCTGCCAGAAGACGCCGATACAGCGTCTCGACATGGCTCTGAAACGTCTCGGCATCCGGATGCTGGGGGTGGTCTCCGATGCGATGGCCACGCCCGAGGCCGTGCTGCTCCCCGATGAGAAGGAGGAGGGGGCTGCGGTGGTCAACGTCGGCGCCGGTGTGACCGACGTGACGGTCTACTACCGCAACGTGATCCGCTACATCGCCTCGATCCCGATGGGCGCCTCGGCCATCAACAGCGACATCCGCACGATGAGCGTGCCCGAGAAGCTGGTCGAAAGCCTCAAACTCAAATATGGTTCGGCAGTGGCCGAACTGGCCCCCGAGGACAAACTCGTCCGCGTCAACGGACGTACGCCCCGCGAGGCAAAGGACATCCTGTTGCGGAACCTGGCCACGGTGATCGAGGCCCGGGCCACGGATATCGTGGAGTTCGTGCAGCAGGAGATCAAGGATTCGGGTTTTGCCGACAAACTGGTCTACGGCATTGTGCTGACGGGCGGCTCGGCCAAACTCAAACATCTCGACGAGCTCTTTCGCCGCATAACGGGCATGGATGTCCGTGTTGCGCTCCCCGAAGAGGGGATCACCGGGACGTCGAAGGCCAAGGTGGCCGATCCGGCTCTTTCGACGGTGGTCGGCATCCTGCTTCACGGCGCTGAGCTGGGCGGTTGTATGGTCATCGAGAATCCGGTGGCCCCGGCCGCCACGACGCAGAGCGCTGCTTCGACAGCAGCTGCTCCGGGGATGAATATTCCCAATCCGGTGCGGCCTTCAGGCATGCGTCAGCCCTATACGCCGACGCCTCCGGCCCCGGAGAGCTTCCGCCACGTGTCGCCGCGCCAGCCACAGCCGACTCCTGCGGCCGTTGCTCCCGAACCGGCCGAATCGGAGCCGGTAGCTCCCGCCGAGGAGCCGCAGGAGGAGAAGCATCAGCCCGAAACCCGCCGCAAACGTGACTGGCGCTCGATCTTCCAGAATACCTTCGACAAGATCAACAAGAGCTTCTCGGCCGCCGAGGACGAGGAAATCTGATCGAGGGGGGCGAAGAAGGGGCCGCCGAGGGGTATCTGAGAAGAAGGGGCCGCCGAGGGGTATCTGAGAAGAAGGGCCGCCGAGGGGCATCTGAGAAGGAGGGGCCGCCGGAGAATGTGGGTGCCGAGAAGGGACCGCCGAAGCCGAGTACGGACTGTGATGGCGGACAATGAGAGCAGGAAAAGATATGGAGTGTGGGTTTGGGGAGGCCGGTTTGCCGAAGACCCCGACCCGCCTCGAATGGAGACGATAAAAAGAGAATTCAGATATGACAGACGAATTGATGTCGGAAATCAAGGTTCCGCGTACCGATGGATCGATTATCATGGTGGTCGGCGTGGGCGGAGCCGGAGGCAATGCCGTGAATCACATGTGGAACCTCGGAATCCGGGGCGTCACCTTCATGGTGTGCAATACCGACCAGCAGGCGCTGGACAAGAGCCCCGTGGAGAAGAAGATCCGCCTGGGGTCCGAGGGCCTTGGAGCGGGCAACGATCCCGAAAACGGACGCCGTGCGGCCGTCGAGACACTCCCCGAGATCCGGCAGGCACTTGAGGAGGCCGGCACCAAGATGCTCTTCATCACGGCCGGCATGGGCGGCGGAACCGGTACGGGTGCCTCGCCCGTGATTGCGAAACTTGCCAAGGAGATGGGGCTTCTGACGGTGGCCATCGTCACCTCGCCGCTGGCTGTCGAGGGTAAGATCCGTTACGAACAGGCCTTCCGCGGTATCGACGAACTGCGCGGTACGACCGATTCGCTGCTGATTATCAACAACGAAAATATTCTGGAGATCTACGGACGCCTCTCGCTCAAGCAGGCTTTCGGAAAGGCCGATGACATTCTGGCTTCGGCGGCCAAGGGCATTGCCGAGATCATCACCGTGGAGAGCGATCTGGTGAATGTCGACTTTGCCGATGTCTCGAAGGTGATGCGCGACAGCGGCCGGGCCCACATGGCCGTTGCCACGGCCGAGGGCGACAATCGTGCCGAGGCGGTTGCCGAGGCTTCACTGCGCTCGCCGCTGCTGGACCACAATCTGATCTCCGGAGCCAAGAATATCCTGCTGAACATCTCGGTGTCGAATGCCGACAGCCTGATGTACGAGGAGGTGGTCAAGATTCTGGAGTACATCCAGTCGCATGCCAGCGTGCAGGACGAACAGGGGGTCATCCACAATGCCAACATCATCTGGGGTACGAGCGAGAAGCCGCAGCTGGGCAATGCCATCGAGCTGGTGGTGGTCGCCACGGGATTCGACGGCGACGAGGAGGCCCATGGCATGAAGCCCATTATCCCGGCGCAGCGTACGGCAGAACAGACGACGCCGAAGCCCGAGCAGGCCTCCGTACCTCCGGTGCTGGAGCCGATCAAGCCGGCGGCGCCTAAACCGGTTGTTCGTCAGCCCGAGCAGGTGATGCTGGGTGCGAAATCCTCCCGTTATGGAGATATCGATGCGTTGCTGGCCAAACCGGCCTACCAGACGCGCAATTCGAAGTTCATCGTCCAGATGCCCGGCGGGCGCAAGGAGGTGATCAAGGAGGAGACCCCCGCAAAAAATACGCAGCGTGAAGAGCCGAAGGGTGGATCGCTGTTTGATTAACCAATAGCCGGAAAACTTGGAAGAAGCCGCTTATTCCTGGATCGCCTTTCACGGGTTTACGCCTCATGTCGTCGTACTGTGTGCGGTGACACTCTTCTTGTTGAGTATTTCGGCGCTGGTATCCGGCTCCGAAACCTCGTTCTTCTCGCTTTCGCACAACGATATCCGCCAGTTTCAGAAGAGTCGCAGCCCCCGGGCCGCGGCTGTCCTGCGCATGCTCTCGGATGTCGATCTGCTGCTGGCCACGATTCTGGTGGTCAACAACCTGGTCAATATCTGCATTGTCATCCTCACGGCAGGGATCATCGATTCGCTGTTCACCTTCCTGCGTTTCGAATTCCTCTTCAAGACGGTGCTGGTCACCTTCCTGCTGCTGTTGTTCGGCGAGATTCTTCCGAAGGTGCTGGCGCAGACCATGCCCGTGCGTTTCGCCCTCATGGTGGCCCGTCCGCTGTCGGTCCTGCGGTGGATCTTCTACCCGCTCTCCTACCTGCTGGTCCATGCCAGCAGCCGCATCAGCGAGAAGGCCGCCCACAAGAGCGAGATTTCGCTCGACGAGCTGGCCGACGCCGTGGACATGACCCAGAGCTCGAGCCCCGAGGAGCACGAGATGCTCTCGGGCATCGTCAACTTTGTCAACACCGAGGTGCAGGAGATCATGAAACCGCGCGTCGACATGACGGCTCTCGACATCACGGACGACTACGAACATGTGAAGCATACGATCATCGAGTCGGGCTTCTCGCGCATTCCGGTCTACGAGGAGGATATGGACAACATCCGCGGAACCCTCTACGTGAAGGATCTGCTCCCCTATATCAACAACGGGAAGGATTTTGCCTGGCAGCAGCTGATGCGCAAACCCTACTTTGTCCCCGAGCATAAGAAGATCAACGATCTGCTGGCCGATTTCCAGACGAACAAGGTGCACATGGCCATTGTGGTTGACGAGTACGGTTCGACGCTGGGGCTGGTTTCGCTTGAAGACATCATCGAGGAGATCGTCGGGGAGATTTCGGACGAAAGCGACAACGAAGAGACCTTCTATACGCGTCTCGATGCCAAGACCTACCTCTTCGAGGGCAAGACCCATCTGGGCGACTTCGAGCGGATCCTCGAACTCGACGAGGATACCTTCGCCGACGTGAAGGGCGAGGCCGATACCCTGGCCGGTCTGATGCTCGAACTCAAGCGGGACTTCCCGCGCAAGGGGGATACCTTCCTCTCACATGGTATCCGCTTCACGGTTCAGGAGATGGAGGGGCATCGGATCGACAAAATCCGCGTCGATCTTCCATGATACCCCGTCTGATCATCGAACGGCCGATGACACCCGACGAAACGGCCGCATGGACCACTCCCGGGGAGCAGGTCCGTGCTGCCACGTTCCGCAACGAACGCCGCCGCAGCGAATACCTCACCTGGCGGACCCTGGTAAGACGCGAGCTGGGACGGGATGTCCGGATTGCGTATAACGACCTGGGAGCCCCGATTCTTCCCGACGGGGAGGCCTTCGTTTCGGTCTCGCACTGCGACGGACGGGTGGCTGTCTGCCTCTCCCAACATCCTTGTGCCATTGATATCGAACCGTCCGGCCGGGATTTCTCCCGTGTGGCCGACCGTTATATGACGTCGGCCGAGCGCTGTCTGTCAACGGATCCGTTGTGGCCGGGCTATGTGTGGTGTGCCAAGGAGACTCTCTACAAACTGGCCGGTCGGAGCGGGCTCGATTTCCGCGAGGATCTCCATATCGAAGCGGCTGATCTGGCCGGTGGCCGGCTGGTCGGGCGTATTGGTTCCGGTATGCCGGTGACGCTCTCCTCGGCCTGTTCCGACGGTTTTCTGGTGGTCTCTTTTTGTTGAGAGGCTCTTCTTGGAATTTTATCCGAACGTCGGACTGCCCCCGTTTCTTCTCTGGGTATAGTGTAATCTATTGTAATACAGCATGTTGCTCGGATGTATCCCTTGTGTGTGCAGCCGACATTCAGGGTGTTCTTCAAAAAATTTATATATTTCGTAAAAAATCTTAATAAAATATTTGCAAGTTTGCTTCCGTCGCATTACCTTTGCCGTCGCTTTAATGATAAAATATTTTAATAATTATTTAAAATTATTTACTATGAAGGCAAAGCTTGGTGAGTGGTTACGTACTGCTCTGATTATGTTGGGAGAGAGCATCAAGTATCGTGAGATGTAAATCTCCCTTTAACAACGACTTAAATTTAAAACTTCAATAAAAAGGGAAGCGCCCGGCTCCATGGTGAGTCGGGCGCTTCCCTTTTGGGGAGATCGGTTGGTGGGTTTACCAGCCGAGTTTCTTGCGGATCTCCTTGGGGACGGCGTTGCGGTTGACCATGATCGAGGTGGTCTTGTAGGCGACGAACGGACGCGAGAAGTACCAGAAACCGTCGTAGGGCGGTACGACGTTCCACGAATTCTGAACCTTGTAGTATCGGTTCCCGATCTGATCCGTGGCCGTGCCGACGATCACCATGCCGTGGTCGTCCGTGGTTTCGTAGTTGTCGAAGGCCTCCTGGCGCATCTGCTGGTCGATCGTGCGCTCCTTGCCGGGTTTGTCGAAGCTATAGAGGGCAGCCTCCTTCTCACGGTCTGTGAGTTTGCCCCATTTCTCGGCCTCCGTGCCGCTCATCCCTTCGAGACTGGCCTCGGGGATGATGCCGATGCCCTTCGTACGGCTGAATCCCTTTTCGCTGACGTCCGTGCCCCAGGCTACCGTATAGCCGTTTTCGAGGGCATGGTCGATGGTCTGCATCATCTCGTCGAGCGGCAGGTTCCAGACCGAAGCCCACATCCAGTTGTCGGGCACCTCGATCATGAAGGGTTCGTAGAAGGGGTGGTGCGTGAAGGAGGAGAGATCGACGTAGTCGTCCATGCGGATTGGAAGCGATTCGGCAAACGTCTGCGGGGTATACTCCTTGCCCTGGTAGGTGAAACGCTCGGGCAGGGGACCGAAGTATTCGTCGAGAATGGCGTTGAAACCGCGTTTCCAGGCCGTGGAGAGGGGCTTCTTCTCGCCTGAAGCCTCGATGACGGCATCGAGATAAGCCTTCAGTACGGCCGAAATCTCATGGAAGTCGGGCTTCTCCGTACCGTAGTTCAATCCGGGATAGACCTCGAAGGGGACGATTCCGTGGCGTTTGATTCCCTCGGTCACATCGTGCGAGGCGCCGCCTTCGGCGAAGTTGAGCTTCCCGTGCAGGCGGACGTATTTCTCGCCCTTGTCCATGAATGAGTGGCGGACGATCCACATCTCCGAGAGGTGCATCTCGGGACCTCCGGCGCGGAGGATCTCGCTCTCGAGCATCGTCATCGTCGAGTAGCACCAGCAGGTGCCGCTGCGGCTCTGGTCCTTGACCGGCGTCGTGCGGAGGATCTTGCCTTCGGTGAAGCGGTACCCTTGGGTCGAATCGGGTGTCTGGGCTGCGGCTCCGAGTGCGAGGCAGAGTGCGAGAGCCGTCGTAAGCAGGTTTTTCATCGTATCCTTGAGGTTTTTGGTATGATCTATTTTTTCGAGGCCGCAACGATCTTCAGGCACTCCTCGAGGGTCAGCTCCTCGGGTTTCGTCCCTTTGGGGATGCGGTAGTTCTTGCCCTTGTAGGCGATGTAGGCGCCGTAGCGGCCGTTCTTGACGAGCATGTCGGGATCCTCCTCGAAACTGCGCAGCGGCGTGTGGGCGGCAGCTGCGGCAGCCTGATGTTCGCGGACGATCTCCACGGCCCGTTCGTGGGTCAGCGTGTAGGGGTCGTCGCCCTTGGGCAGCGAGGCGAACGAGCTGCCGTAGCGGACGTAGGGTCCGTATTTGCCGATTCCGATCGTCAGTTTTTCGCCGTCGAGTTCGCCGACCTCGCGCGGCAGGGCGAAGAGCTCCAGCGCCTCGTCCAGGGTGATCGACTCGATGAGCTGCCCCTTCTTGAGCGAAGCGAAGCGGCTCTTCTCGCCCTCGGCCCCTTCGATCTCGACCATCGGGCCGTAGCGGCCGATGCGGGCCTTGACCGTGTGGCCCGTTTTGGGATCGGTGCCCAGGATGCGGACCTCGCGGGGTTTGGTGTTCTGCGAGGTGATGGCCGCGTCGACCATCTTGTGGAACGGTCCGTAGAAGTCGCCGATCATCTTCTCCCAGGTGATGTCTCCTTCGGCGATGCGGTCGAACTCCTTCTCGACGTTGGCCGTGAAGTTGTAGTCGATGATCGGTCCGAACTGCTCCTCGAGGTAGTCGTTGACCACCATGCCGATATCCGTGGGCGAGAGGCGGTTCTTCTCCTTGCCGTAGTTCTCCGTGAGGGTTTCGCCGGCGATCTTGCCCTCCTTGAGCGTCAGCTGCGTGTAGCTGCGTTTCTGTCCGTCGCGGTTCTGCTTGACGACGTAGCCGCGGTTGATGATCGTCGTGATGGTCGGGGCGTAGGTCGACGGGCGCCCGATGCCGAGCTCCTCGAGGCGTTTGACCAGCGAGGCCTCGTTGTAGCGGGCCGGAGCCGACGTAAAGCGCTCCGTCGCGGTGATCTGTGCGGCCTCGAGGCGGTCGCCCGTGGCGAGTTTCGGCAGACGTCCTTCGCCGCTTTCGGCCGCCTGGTCGTCATCCGTCGACTCGGAGTAGAGGCGCAGGAAACCGTCGAAACGGATCACTTCGCCCTGGGCCACGAACTGGTGCTGCGATCCCGACATGTCGATGGTGATCGTCGTGCGGTCCAGCTCGGCGCAGACCATCTGCGAGGCGACCGTGCGCTTCCAGATCAGGTCGTAGAGCCGTTTCTCCTCGGCCGTGCCCTCGATCGACTGGCGGTCGATGTACGACGGACGGATGGCCTCGTGTGCCTCCTGGGCCCCTTTGGTCTTGGTCTTGTAGTTATACCAGCGCGAGTATTTCTCGCCGTAGAGTTTGATGACCTCCTCCTTGCACTGGGCCAGCGCCTGCTGCGAAAGGTTCACCGAGTCGGTACGCATGTAGGTGATCAATCCCTGTTCGTAGAGCCGCTGTGCGACGGCCATTGTCCGCGAGACCGACATGCCCAATTTGCGGCCGGCCTCCTGCTGCAGCGTTGAGGTGGTGAACGGCGGGGCGGGGTAGCGCTGGGCGGGTTTCTCCTCCGACTTGGCGACGGTGAACGTGGCGCCGATGCACGACCGCAGGAACGATTCGGCCTCCTCGGCCGTCTCGAAGCGGGTCGGGAGTTCGGCCCTGAAGAGGGTCTTGTCGGGATTCTCTGCGGCGTGGAACTGTGCCACGACCCGGAAATAGGGGGTCGAATGGAAGGCGATGATCTCGCGTTCGCGCTCGACGATCAGCCGTACGGCCACCGACTGCACGCGTCCGGCCGAGAGCGACGGCCGCACCTTTTTCCACAGCACGGGCGAGAGTTCGAAACCCACCAGGCGGTCGAGGATGCGGCGGGCCTGTTGGGCGTTGACCAGGTTCATGTTGACCGTACGCGGTTTCTCGATGGCCTCGAGGATGGCGCGTTTGGTAATTTCGTGGAAGACGATGCGTTTGGTCTGGTCGACGGGGAGCCCCAACACTTCGGTGAGGTGCCATGCGATGGCTTCTCCTTCGCGGTCTTCATCGGAGGCGAGCCAGACGGTCTTCTTTTTGGCCAGTTTGTTGAGTTCGTCGACAACCTTTTTCTTGTCGGCTGGGATTTCGTAGATGGGTTTGAAGCCCTCTTCGATATTGATGCCGAGGTCCTTTTTCGCCAGATCGCGGATGTGTCCGAAGCTCGATTTGACGACGAAGTCCTTCCCGAGGAACTTCTCGATGGTCTTGGCTTTGGCCGGGGACTCGACGATTACTAGATTCTCCTGCATGAATGGTATATTGATGGCTTGTAAATGCGAAAACCTAAGTTTTGCACTTAGGTTCCGCCAAAGGGTTTGTCAGTACGGTTACTTGATCAGGTTGTAGGCCAGATCGAAACGGATCGGACTGTTGAGTTCGTTGTCTACGGTCGAGGCTCCCTGCATCACGCCGAACGAGTTGGTGAAGATGCTGTAGGCTTCCGGCCCGATGTAGACCGTGCGGTTGGCCACCTTGTTCCAGTCGACGGTCTTCTCCCAGGCTTCGTAACCCGTCTGGAAGGCGGCCAGATCTCCGGCCGGGATGCTGCCCTGTGCATCGGCCTGCGGCAGCATGGGATAGACGGCGCCGGCGGCCTCCTTGACCTTGATGTAACTGTTCCACAGCTGCTGCAGATAGCCCGTGATGTTGAGTACGTAGCAGCCGCGGCTGCGGTTGATGTATCCGCCGTAGGCGAGCGTCGTGCTGTAGTTCTGTTCGTAGCTGTAGGCGTAGTCCGAAACGGGCGACAGCGATTTGTAGTTGGTGTAGAGGCCCAGCCGGTTCGGTGCGGCGTTCATCTCCTCGATGAGCGACAGCAGGGGCGAGGCGCCTCCGTCCGTCGACGGATTCGGGTCGAGATCGCCCCAGTCGTAGCTGCTTTCGGAGAAGTAGATCGACATGCGGGCCTGACTGAAGGCCAGCGTGCGGAAGTTCTTGCCGTCCTTGGCATTCTCCTGGGCGATGACCTCCTCGAGTTTGGCGAAGAATTCGGGGGTGAAGGTCATCTCGGTAATGGCACCGCCCATTCCCTCGACGCGCAGCTGCGTGACGGGCTGACGCGTATCCTCGGCGCCGGATTCCGGCTCCTGGGCGTTGGTCGCGGCGTCGAACTTCAGTTCCGGGACTGTGATCTGCGCATAGTCATGCTGGATTGAGTTGACCGAGACGTTTCCGTTCGAAGCGTATGAGTCATAAAAGTAGAGGACCATGCCGATCGTATCCTGGATGAGGGCTGGATCCCCCTTGACGCGGTTACGTCCGTAGATCGAGAGTCCCGAGGCATCGAGCTGCGTGGCAAAGATCGTTCCGACGTTGCTCTTGCCCGTCTTGTCGAGCCGGTAGGCGGGATCCGGGGCAATATAGAGTCCGGGGAACTCTTCGATGAAGTACTTGAGGCTGTCGGTCGTGTAGATCGAGTATTTATCCTTGTAGGTGCCCTCCTGCAGCATGAGTCGTCTGATGTAGGCTTCGCCCTGTTGGGTTGCGGTCATGGTGACGGCCGAGGTGGTGGAGGGGGACTTGTCCTCGCCGCCGAGCGTGAAGCGGAAGAGCGGCTCCTCGTCGGTGTTGACGGTCTGCTTGTCGGGGGTGAAGCCCAGATAGAAGACCGTATCGCTCCGCTCACGCTGGGTAATGTAGTCGTTGTTGCGGATCTCGTAGACGGCAAAGTGTTGTTCGGTCAGGGAGTCGCGTCCGAGGCTCTTGATGCTCAACAGGATCTGGGCCGAGTCGAAGATCGGCATATAGCCGAAGTAGCCTTCCGGCACGGCATAGTAACTGACCATCTGGGTGAGGAATCCGGCGGTCCGCGTTCCGATCGAATCGTTCATCTGGGTGCCGAAATAGCCGTACGAGAGGTTCGAACCGACGATCGAGTCGGTTTTGAAGAGCCGGGTTTCGACATACCGTCTGGGATTCAGTCCGTCGATGGTTTTGGTTGTTCCGTCGATGGTCACGAATCCGGCGCGCATCTGCTGGTTGTCGGGGATAAGGTTGCCGCCGAGCGTATCGTCGACCTTGGTGCAACTGCCGAGCAGGAGGGCTCCGGCCAGTCCGATCAGGGAGTAGCGGAGCGCACAGCGGCGGGCGTTATGGAATCGCTTCATAGAATCGGTTGTAATTATCGAAAAAGTCCTCTGCGTCGGGGCTTTGGTATTCGAGCAGGGGTTTTCCCGAGTTGCGGGCCCACTCCAACACCTTGGGGTCGAGATCCTGCGATGCGGCGACTACCCCGTCGGCATAATGCATAACGAAACGGCAGAGATTTTCGTATGAAGGGAGGTCGAGAAGGTCGAGATTTTTGTCTTTGACCCCTTCACCGGCGATCTTCTCCTTGATTTGCGGGTCGAGATTCCCGGGGAACGAGTCTCCGTAGAGGGAGACGACGACCTTGACGTTTCGGAAGAGGGGGTCGTCGGCAAAGACCTTCTTCAGATAGACGGGGACCACGCCGGCGAACCAGCCGTGGCAGTGGACCACGGTCGGGGTCCAGCGCAGTTTCTTGACGGTCTCCAGCACGCCGCGGGCGAAGAAGATGACTCGTTCGTCGTTGTCGGGGAAGAAGTTGCCGTCGGGATCCGTCAGGACGGCTTTTCTGGAAAAGTAGTCGTCGTTGTCGATGAAGTAGATCTGTACGCGGGCGGCGGGGATCGAGGCGACCTTGATGATGAGCTGGTGGTCGTTGTCGTCGATGATGAGGTTCATGCCGGAGAGGCGGATGACCTCGTGCAGCTGATGCCTGCGTTCGTTGATACAGCCGTAACGGGGCATGAAGGTGCGGATTTCGTTTCCTCGCTCCTGCATGGCCTGTATCAGTTCACGGCAAAGCCGGGCCCCCTCCGTTTCGGGGAGATAGGGGGTGATTTCCTGACATACGTACAGAATCTTGTTTGCCATGGTTCCGGGGGTTTATACCTGCAAAGATACGAAAAATTTTTTAAAGAATGAGCATGGCGTCGCCGTAAGTGCCGAAGCGGTACCCCTCTTCGCGGGCGATCTTGTAGGCGTTCATGACGGTTTCGTACCCTCCGAAGGCGGCCACCATCATCAGTTGGGTGGAGTAGGGGAGGTGGAAGTTGCTGACCATGGCGTTGGCGACGGTGAAGTCGTAGGGGGCGAAGATGAACTTGTTGGTCCAGCCCTCCATGGGGGTGATCATGCCGTTGGTCGAGACGGCGGTTTCGAGCGTGCGCATGACGGTCGTACCGATGGCGACGACCTTGTGTCCGGCGCGTTTGGCCGAGTTGACGGCCTGGGCGGCCTCTTCGGTGACGAAGAACTGTTCGGAGTCCATCTTGTGTTTGGAGAGGTCCTCGACGTCGACCGTGCGGAAGTTTCCCAGCCCGACGTGCAGGGTGATGAATGCGCTGTCGATGCCCTTGATCTCCATGCGTTTCATCAGGTGCTTGGAGAAGTGCATGCCGGCCGTCGGGGCGGCCACGGCGCCTTCGTGGCGGGCGAAGATGGTCTGATAGCGTTCGGCGTCTTCGGGTTCGACCTTTTCGCGGACCCACTTGGGCAGCGGCGTTTCGCCCAGCGAGAAGAGCGTTTTCTTGAACTCCTCGTACGAACCGTCGAAGAGGAAGCGCAGCGTACGGCCGCGTGAGGTGGTGTTGTCGATGACCTCGGCCACGAGCAGGTCGTCGTCGCCGAAGTAGAGTTTGTTTCCGATGCGGATCTTGCGGGCGGGGTCGACCAGCACGTCCCACAGGCGCAGGTCGCGGTTGAGTTCGCGCAGCAGGAAGATTTCGATTTCGGCGCCGGTCTTCTCCTTGTTTCCGTAGAGGCGGGCGGGGAAGACCTTCGTGTCGTTGAAGACGAAGAGGTCCTTTTCCTCGAAATATTCGATGATGTCCTTGAAGATGCGGTGCTCGATGGTTCCCTTGGCGCGGTTGATGACCATCAGACGGGCTTCGTCGCGATTCTCGGCCGGATATTTGGCCAGCATCTCGGGGGAGAACTCGTAGCCGTATTGCGATAACTTCATAGCAAAAAACGCTTTTTTACGTTCAGAAAAATAAGACAGATTATTCTCTATACGTAAAAAACGTCATTTTGTTTCAAGATTTTGCAGATTTTCAAGGAATTCGTCCAGCGACCAAGCGTTTTCGACGGTAAAACCGCCGCTTCGGGTGCGGCGCAGGGCCGTCAGGTGGGCGCCGCTCTGCAGTGCCTCACCGATCTCGCGGGCCAGCGAGCGGATGTAGGTACCCTTGCTGCAGCGGACGCGGATGCGGATCTTCGGCAGCTCGCACTCGAGCAGCTCCATCTCGTAGATGGTGATCAGCGCCTGCCGCACGGCCACCTCCTCGCCGGCGCGGGCCAGTTCGTAGGCGCGCGTTCCGTCGATCTTCTTGGCCGAGTAGACGGGCGGGGTCTGGAGGCGTTGGCCCGTCAGGTCGGCCAGCGCCTTCTCCACGGCCCGGCGGGTGATGTGCTCCCAGGGATAGGTGTGGTCGATTTCGTGTTCGAGGTCGAAGCTGGGGGTCGTGGCGCCGAGCATGACGTCGGCGATGTACTCCTTCTCCTCGGCCTGCAGGGCGTCGACCATCTTGGTGGCGCGGCCGATGCAGACCAGCAGGACGCCCGTGGCCAGGGGGTCGAGCGTTCCGGCGTGGCCGACCTTGATGCGGCGGTAGCCGAGTTTGCGGAGCGAGAACTTGATTTTGCGGACCACGTCGGTCGAGGTCCAGCGCAGCGGTTTGTCCAGTACGGCGATGTAGCCCTCCTCGAAGTTGATGCCGTGCAGATCGGGGGTCTGTTTCATCAGCAGAGATAGCTTATGATGGATACCAGTCCGGCAGCGGCGCAGTATACGGCGAACCAGATGAGCCGTCCGCGCTGTACGATCTCGAGCATGAAGCGGCAGGCCAGACATCCGGTGATGAACGAGGCGAGGAATCCGGCCATGAGGGGCACGGTTCCGACGCCGGCGGTGAGTTCTCCCTTGACCGCCTCGAGGAACGTCTCGCCGAGGATCGGCAGCAGCACCATGAGGAACGAGAACTGGGCGACAGCCGCTTTTTTGTTGCCCAGGAGCAGCCCGGTGGCGATGGTCGACCCCGATCGCGAGAGTCCGGGCATGGCGGCGCAGGCCTGCGCCAGACCGATGATCAGGGCGTCGCGGTAGGAGATTGACTCCTTCTGGCGGGGTTTGGCCCAGTAGGCGAAGGCGAGCAGGACGGCTGTCAGCAGGAGCATGGCGCCGACGACAACCAGAATATAGGGGGCGTTGAGCAGGGCATCGAGCTGGTCCTTGAGCAGAAACCCGACGATGCCGATGGGGATCATCGAGAGGAGGATCTTGAGGACGTAGGCCTGTTCGTCGTTGAACCTGCGGGAGAAGAGCCCCGTGAGGAGTCGGCGGATCTGGTTCCACAGGACGACGATTGTGCTCAGAACGGTTGCGGCATGGAGTGTGACGTCGAAGGTGAGGTTCTCTTCGAGCTGGACGCCGAGCAGCTCCTTGGCGATCTGGAGGTGACCGCTGCTCGAGACGGGAAGGAATTCGGTGATTCCCTGTACGATGCCGAGCAGAATGGCTTGCAGTGTATCCATCGTGTGAAGGCGAACGGGTTAATTGAAACGTTTCAGGATGGCGTAGATCTCGAAGGCGAAACCGCCGATCACGAGGATCGGTGCGAGGGTGATTCTCCGCCAGGAGAACATGGCGTAGTTGAACTCGTCGGGGGAGTCGCTGCCGCCTCCGGCCATCAGGAGGAATCCGACGAGGATGGTGGCAAGGCCGATGACCAGCAGGATGTAGTTTTTACGCGAGAGGGGCATGCGGGGGTTTTCCGGCTGCTGCTCGGGCGTTTTGGCGGGATTCTTTTTCATTTAATAAAGGTATATCTTGTTTGACTTCATGTTGACGAATTTGTTGAGGGCCACCCAGGTGAAGAGTCCCGAGATGAGCACGCCGCCGAGGATCATGGCGCCGAGGATGATACCCAGCCGGCGCATTTCGGCCAGCGTGAGCAGTTCGGGCACCGCCTCGTTGAGGCCGTAGACCGCGAGGCCGAAGAGCAGCGAGGCGGCCACGCCGGCGATGATCCCCTGCGTGATGCTGTTTCCGAGGAAGGGCTTCATGATGAACCACTTGGTGGCGCCGACCAGCTTCATCGTGTTGATCAGATAGCGTTTCGAGAAGATGGCCAGCCGGATGGTGTTGTTCAGCAGCACGAGCGAGACGACGAGCAGCGCTCCGCCGAAGAGGATCAGGATGAGGCGGATCTTGCTCACCGTGGCGTGGAGGCGTTCGGCGACCCGGGCGGGATAGGAGACCCGCTCGACGCCGGGGATGCGTTCGAGGGCACCGATCAGGTCGTCGAGCAGGGCCTGGTCGGCCGATGCGGCGGTGAGCGTCAGTTCGAACGAGTCGAGCAGCGGATTCTCCTCGAGCACCTCCTCGAATTCGGCGCCGAACATGCGGCGGAACTCCGTATCTTCGGCCTTCGCCTCCTTCGACGAGAAGGTGATCGTGGCGATGAGATCCTCGGCTGCGAGCCGCTTTTCGATCTCGGCGCGCTGCTCCTCGGAGAGGTCGTTCGAGAGTTCGACCGTCACGGCGACGCTCTCCTGAAGGGTCCTTGCGACCTGCAGGGCGGCGGCCATCAGATAGCCGACCGATCCCAGCAGAAAGAGGACGAGCGTGATGCTGAGGGTCGAGATGATGTAGGAGTTCCGAACCTTGCGTTTGAGTCTTTTGTCATCCTTCATGGTGTGCGGATTTTTTCTTGCGAAGGGCAAATACGATGATGGCGGCCAGGGTTCCGAGCAGGATCAACGCCGAGCAGATGCCCGTGACGGCCTCGACGGTGTTCCAGGCCGGGGCGCGGAAACGCCACTCGACGGTGTGCTGCCCGGCCGGCAGGCGCATGGCGCGCAGCACGTAGTCGGCGCGGAAGGCGGGGCTTTCGATACCGTCGACATAGGCTTTCCACCCCTTGTCGTAGTAGATTTCGGAGAAGACCGCGACGGCCTCCTCGGGCGTGGAATATTCGTAACGGAGGTAGTTGGGGCGGTACTCCACCAGATTGATGCGGGCCGTGGAGTCCTGTCCGAGGGGCATCTGCCGAGCGGCGACCGCTTCGGCCTGTGCGGTGTTTACGACGGCCGTCGTGCGGAGGTTGACCTGCCCTAACAGGTCGATCTCCTCCCGGGCCGAAGCGGCGCCGGCCAGCGAATCGACGAACCACGCCGCACCGTAGGCTGTCGTGCGGCGCTGGGCCTGCGGCTGGCCGTCCTCGCCGGGGACGATCACGTAGCGGGTGTTCAGCATGTCGAGCACCGCGGGGTTCAGATCGTTCAGATAGCGGTCGATCAGATCCTGATAGCGGGCCAGTTTGGCGCCGTGATAACCGCCTACCGAGCGGTGGAAATAGGAGGTCGTGGCGTCGTTGAAGGGGCTGACCGTGAGGTTCAGCACGCGGTATCCGGGATCCTTGTCCTGCATGATGGCCCGGTCGGCGGCCGAGGGGGAGACCTGCGTGCTGCGGGGCGAGACGAAATCCTCCGAGGAGAGGAAGCGGCGGTCGACCGGCACCAGGTCGATCAGCATTACACAGGCCAGTGCGGCGATCAGCACGTTGCGGCCCATCTTTTTCAGCCCCCAGAGGGCGATGCAGCCTGCGGCCAGGAGCACCATGAGGAGCGAACGCCAGGCGTCGGCCTGCATCATGGCCTGCCGGTCGGCTGCGATTCCGCGGGCCACGGCGTCGCCCCATTCGACATCCATGCCGCGGTCGACGTAGCTCTGGAGGCCGTTGGCCTGGAAGAGCTGGCGGAAGGTTTCGCCCATCTGTTCGGCGCTGGCCGCGCGCCCGAAGTCGAAGAGCGAGCCTCCGGCCACGGCGAAGAGCAGGCAGAGACCTCCGGTGACGCCGGCGGCCCAGGCCAATCCCTTCCAGAAGCGCTCGCGGGGGATCTCCTCGCGCCAGATGCGCATCAGGGCGAAGGCACCGAGCAGCGGCACGGCCCACTGGATGACGACGAGCGTCATCGAGACGGTGCGGAACTTGTTGTATCCGGGCAGGTATCGGAAGGCCAGTTCGGTGAATCCCATCCAGTTGCGGCCCCAGGCCAGCAGCAGCATCAGCAGCGAGACGGCCAGGATCCACCAACGGTTTCGGCCGCTGGTCCAGATGGCACCGAGCAGGGCCAGGAAGATGGCCGCAGCCCCGAGATAGGTCGGGCCGGCGGTGTAGGGCTGTTCGCCCCAGTAGGCGGGAAGTTGGGCGGCCCAGCTTCCGAGCGAGGGGGCGCCCAGCTGCCGGCCGATGTCGGTCAGTTCGGCGGCGGTCTGTCCGTCGGCTGGGATCGGCGCGGCCGATTCGCGGCCCATGAAGTCGGGAATCAGCAGATTGAAGCTCTCGGCCTTGCCGTAGCTCCAGGCCGTGGCGTAGTCGAGGTCCAGACCGCGGGAGTCGCTTTCCGAGGTGGCGCCGCCGTTGTCTGCGGCGGCCAGCTCCGAGCCGCCGCGGATGGTCTCCTTCGAGTGCTGGGCGGTGTACCAGAGCGGGGCGAAGTTCGATCCCAGGGCCAGCAGTCCGGCCGCGGCGAGGGCTGCCGTGCGTACGGCGAATTGTTTGAGGTGCTTCTCCCGCAGCGCGACGATGCCTTCGCTGATCCAGAGGGCGGCCATGGCCACCAGGAAATAATAGGTGATCTGCGGGTGGTTGGCGCCGATTTCGAGCGAGGTGGCCAGCGCCGTCAGGACCATTCCGGCCCAGACGTTGCGGCGCAGGGTTGCCCACGCCCCGCCCATCATCAGCGGGGCGTAGACCAGCGCCCACATCTTGGTGATGTGGCCGGCGCCGATGATCAGCAGGAAGTAGGTCGAGAAGCCGTAGGCCAGTGCCGGGACGACCCCGACCCAGGGGTTCACGCCGCAGATCAGGAGCATGAGCCACATCGAGAGCATGGCGAAGAAGAGGAAGGCCGCCGGGGTGTCGATCCAACGGACGACCTTTCCGACGTGGTTTTTGACCAGCTGAGCGGGGTAGGCGACGTTGATCAGATAGGCGGGCATTCCGCCGAACATGCCTCCGGTCCACTGGGGGTCCTCGCCGGTCTGGGCCCTCATCCGGGAGATATCCCGGGCCATGCCTTCGTATTGGATGACGTCGTGCTGCGGGAGGACCTCGCCGCGGAACTGCGGGGCGCAGTAGAGAGCCGCGGCCACGAAAAAGATCAGGATGGCAGCGATCGCGGGGATCATCCCGACGATGTTCTTGCGGTTGAAATTCATTTCATCGACTCTTAATCAACGGCCAAAGGTACGAAAAAAGCGCGAGAGTCCGAGTCAGGATTGGGAAAAATGACTATCTTTGCGAGTATGATTACGCTTGAAAACATCCGCAAGCCCGTCACGGCGGAACTGGCCGCGTTCGAAGAGTTTGTCGAACGGCAGTTCACGGCCGAGGGCGAATTGCTCTCCGATATGTTGCGCTATGCGCTTTCCGCGCGGGGAAAGGGGATCCGGCCGACGCTGGTGATGCTCTCCGCGGCGATGAATGCCTCGGTCAAGGGGGCCTCGACGGGGCGTCGGGCCTGCCTGGCGGCCATGCTGGTGGAGATGATCCACGTGGCGTCGCTGATCCACGACGACGTGATCGACGAATCCGACACGCGCCGGGGCCGGGCCTCGGTGAATGCCCGCTGGCAGTCGCACAAGGCCGTTATTCTGGGCGACTACATCCTGGCGCGGAACATGAATATCGGGCTTCAGAGCGGGCAGTTCGACCTGGTGACGCACATCTGCGGATCCATGGCTGCATTATGTGAGGGAGAGGTGTTGCAGGACGAATGTGCTGCCAACCGGACGATGACACGCAAGTCCTATCTCGAAATCATCTACAAGAAGACGGCCTGTCTGCTGGGGATCAGCTCCTCGGCCGGCGCCCTGGCCGTGGGGGCAACCCGCGACAAGGTGACGACGATGCGCCGTTTCGGCGAGGCGCTGGGCATGGCTTTCCAGATCCAGGACGACATCCTGGACTATACGCCGACGGCCCAGACCGGCAAACCGGCCTGCAACGACCTGCGTGAAGGCAAGATCACGCTTCCGCTGCTGGTCATACTCGAGGACGCCGCGGAGCAGCGGCGTGCGGAGCTCCTCGAACGGCTTGCCCATTGCCACGAGGATGATGCCGCGGTGGAGTACCTCCGCTCGACGGTGGAGCAGGAGGGGGGCCTCCGTCAGGCCGGCGAGGTGATGCAGGGCTATATCACGCGGGCTGTCGAGATGCTTTCGGACTACGAAGATTCGGAGTATCGTTCGGCGCTTGTGAACCTCTGCGCCTATGTGGCGGAGCGGGACCGATGACTCGAACTCAATTAACCTAACATTTCTAAAACCATATGGAACAAACGCAAAAGAAAAACTACACGTTGCCCATCATCATGATGTTCGCGCTGTTTGCGATGATTTCGTTCGTGACGGGCCTCACGAACCCGTTGGGCGTAATCGTGAAGAACCAGTTCTCGGTGGCGAACTGGATGTCGCAGCTGGGTAACGCCGCCAACTTCATTGCCTATGCCTTCATGGGTCTGCCGGCGGGTCTGATGCTCAAGCGCATCGGTTACAAGAAGACGGCACTGGTGGCCATTGCCGTGGGCTTTATCGGCGTGGGCATCCAGTTCCTCTCGGGTGAGGCGGGCAGCTTCGGCATCTATCTGGCCGGCGCCTTCATCTCGGGCTTCTCGATGTGCATGCTCAACACGGTGGTCAACCCGATGCTCAACACGTTGGGCGGCGGCGGCAAGAAGGGCAACCAGCTGATCCAGTTCGGCGGTTCGCTGAACTCGATCTCGGCGACGATCGTGCCGATTCTGGTGGGTTACCTGATGGGCAATGCCGCCAATGCGACGATCAGCGATGCGGCTCCCGCCCTGTTCATCGCCATGGGCATCTTCGCCGTGGTCTTCGTCGTGCTGCTGGCCGTGAAGATCCCCGAGCCGTATGCCATCGAGGAGGCCAAGTCGGCCAAGAAGGACAAGCACAGCGCCATGTCGTTCCGTCACTTCGTACTCGGTACGGTGGCCATCTTTATTTACGTAGGTGTCGAGGTGGGTATTCCCAACTTCATGAACCTCTTCCTGACGGCCTCTCCGGATGCTGCGACGAGCGGTATGGGAATCGCCGCTGCGGCAGCCGGTTCACTGGTCGGCACCTACTGGTTCCTGATGATGATCGGCCGTCTGGTCGGCGGACTGATCGGCGGTAAGGTTTCGAGCCGCACGCAGCTGATGGCAGTCTGCCTGGTGGCAATCGTTTTCGTACTGCTGGGCATCTTCGCCCCGACGACGGTCGAGGGCCGCATGCCGGTCTTCACGGGTACGGGCTTTGCCATGATCAAGGTGCCGATCGGTGTGATGTTCCTCACGCTGTGCGGTCTGTGTACCTCGGTGATGTGGGGTGGCATCTTCAATCTGGCGGTCGAGGGCCTCGGCAAGTACACGTCGATGGGTTCGGGTATCTTCATGATGATGGTCTGCGGCGGCGGCATCCTTCCGCTGATCCAGGGCTATGTGGCCGACCTGGCAGGCTATCTGTCGAGCTACTGGGTGATCATCGCCGGTCTGCTTTACATGCTCTATTATGCCGTAGCCGGATCGAAGAACGTCAACAAGGATATTCCGGTGGACTAGTTCCGCGGAGTCCGGATTCGGAAAAACGGGGCGCTCTCGATGGGGAGTGCCCCGTTTTTTTGAGGGAGGGGGCTGAGGAGGGAGGGAGCTGAGAGGAGGAAGGCTCGGCGGACAGACGGGTGTGCGTTGACGGATGCGTGTTGACGGGTGCTCCATGCCGTTTCGAGGTGCAAAAAAAAATGTCTCACGGTTGTCCGTGAGACATTTTTTCGTGCGATTTCCGCCGAAGCCTATTTCTCCGTGCGGGTCATGCGCTTCTCCTTGATGCGGGCCTTCTTGCCGGTCAGATCGCGGAGATAGTAGATGCGGGCGCGACGTACGACACCGACCTTGTTGACTTCGATCTTGTCGATGTGAGGGGAGTAGAGGGGGAAGATACGCTCTACGCCTACGCCGTTCGAAACCTTGCGGATGGTGAACATCTTGGTTTTGCCCGAACCCTTGATCTGGATCACGACACCGCGGAAGTTCTGCAGGCGCTCCTTGTTACCCTCGATGATTCGGTAAGATACGGTGATCGTGTCACCGGCCTTGAACGACGGTACGTCAGCATCCGTCTTGGGCCACATCTGCTCGTTGACGAGCTTGATGATTGCGTCCTTGTTCATTGTTGCAACAAATTTTTTAAAGTTTCGCACTCGACATTCCCGCTGCGGTCTGGCTACCATACCGGACTTTTTCCGATAATCCTGCGGTGTGAGAGGTGTTCGGCGAAGGCTTGTCCACTCCGTTGGATTGTCCGTTTCCCGGCCCTCCACCGGCTGCGAGCCTCCCGTTGCTCACCCCCCCCCTCCCCGCGTTGCTCTACCGCCCAATGAAAGAGGTCGATATACGCCCTGTCGGGAGCGCAAAGATAAGGAGAAAAAACGAAACAACATAGGAAAGCGCGAAAAAAGAGCGATTTATTCGTATCTTTGTCTCCGCTGTCCGCCCCGGAGAGCTCCTCCCGAGCCGCTCCAACTCCGGCAGGACCCGACGAAGAGTCCGCCGCAGATGCCATGCCGGCATTGTCCCTCCCCGGTGAGGGGCCGGCTAAGGTCCCGACGAGGATGCCCCGGACGTGGCCTGCCGACGGGAGGCTGCGATCCCCGAATCGCAGCCCGACTGCGCGGGACAACGCTTCGGACGGCAAGACCGAAAAAACGAAGAAGATGGAAAACGAACGATTGATACTGGTCACCAACGATGACGGCTACGCATCGAAAGGCTTTGCCGCAGCTATCGAGGTGGCGCGGAATTTCGGCCGGGTGGTGGCCGTGGCCCCCGAGACGCCGCAGAGCGGCATGAGCCAGGCCATCACGATGTATAATCCGCTCTACCTGCGCAAGATCCGCGAGGAGGAGGGACTTGAGGTCTACTCCTTTTCGGGGACGCCGGTCGACTGCGTGAAGATGGCCTTCGACTACCTGTTGCGCGAGCAACGGATCGACCTGGTGATCTCGGGCATCAACCACGGCTCGAATTCGGCGGTCAATATTCTCTATTCGGGGACGATGGGTGCAGCCATCGAGGGGAGTTTCTACGGATGTCCTTCGGTGGGGCTGTCGCTCGACGACCACGGCGCCGATGCCGATTTCGACGGGGCGGTGCTCTACGGGCGGCAGATCATCGGCGACCTGCTCGCCGGGGAGATCCTGCTGCCGCTGTGCCTGAACGTGAACGTTCCCGTCGGGCGTCCCGAGGAGCTGCGCGGCATCCGGCTGTGCCGTCAGAACCGGGGCTTCTGGCGCGAGGAGTTCTACCGCCACGAGGATCCGCGCGGGCGGGAGTATTTCTGGCTGACGGGGGCCTTCGTCGACGGCGAGCCCGAGGCGGAGGATACGGACGAGTGGGCCCTGCGCAACAAATACGTCTCGGTGGTTCCCGTACATACCGATCTGACGGATTACCGCCAGCTGAAGCATCTGCGGCGCTTTTTCCCCGCGGCGTGCGACGGAGAGCCCGAATCCCGAAAATAACGGCCGAATCGTGCGGCCGATTGGCTGCCGTTTCGTATCTTTGTAGGGAGTAGAAAAAGAGTACCGCCTATGCTCATCCGGATTCTGTTGGTCATTTCGATCGTCATCCAGTGCGTGGCCACGGGTTATGCACTGCGTCTGGTCCACACCACGAAGTACAATTCGGTGTGGATCCTCTTCATCGTGGGCTTCTCGCTGTTGTCCGTCGAACGGCTGATCCAGCTGCTCGTGGAGTCGGGCGTGGAGGTGATCTCGCGGTGGTGGTTCGCCTATCTGGGCATCGTAATCTCGGTCTGCCTTTCGATCGGGGTGATGTATGCCCACAAGCTCTTCAAGTACATTGCGCGGCTGAACCGCCAGCGGTCGCTGCTCAACAAACGGATCCTCACGGCCGTATTGCGCACCGAGGAGAAGGCTCGTTCGCGCTTCTCGAAGGAGCTGCACGACGGACTGGGGCCGCTGTTGTCGTCGGCCAAGATGTCGCTGTCGGCCCTTTCGCGCGGTGAGCAGAGCCCCGAACAGCGCGAGATCATCGCCAATACGACCTATGTGATCGACGAGGCGATCCGTTCGCTGCGCGAGATCTCGAACAACCTCTCGCCCCACGTGCTGAACGATTTCGGACTGGCGCGCGGCGTACAGAACTTTATCGACAAGAGCGCGGCGATGCACAACGTGAAGATCCGCTTCACGACCAACCTGCGCAGCGAGCGTTATGATACGGACATCGAGGTGATCCTCTATCGGGTGATCTGCGAGCTGATCAACAACTCGCTCAAACATGCCGCCTGCACGGAGGTGAACCTGTCGTTGTCGCAGAATGGACCGGAGCTGGCGCTCGACTATTCGGACAATGGCCGGGGATTCAATCCGCAGGCGATGATGGACTGCGGCATGGGGCTTTCGAACATTGCCTCGCGGATCAACTCGCTGGGCGGGACGTTCGACATCACCTCGTCGAAGGGCAAGGGGATGCGGGCCGCCATCCGGGTGAATACGCAGCAGGAGCCGGCTCCCGCACCGCGCAAACGCAAACGCAAACGCCGCCGCTGACATGAACTGCCGCATCATCCTCGTAGACGACCATTCGCTCTTCCGCAACGGATTGCGGGGGCTGTTGGAGCATTGCGCCGGGTGCCACGTCGTGGGCGAAGCCGCCAGCGGCGAGGAGTTTCTGGCGATGATCGACCGTGTGGAGGCGGATATCGTCTTCATGGACTTTGCGATGCCGGGGCTGGACGGGGCGCAGACCACCGAACGGGCCCTGGCGCGCCATCCCGAACTGCGTATCATCACGCTGTCGATGTTCGGCGAGGAGAGCTACTATTCGCGCATGGTGGAGGCCGGGGCGAAGGGCTTCCTGCTGAAGGATTCCGACATCGGCGACGTGCTGGAGGCAATGGATGCGGTGATGGCCGGCGGGAGCTACTTCTCGCCGCAGCTGCTTTCGTCGCTGACGGGACGGATGCGCACCCGCGACGACGCGCCGGATGAACAGCTTTCGGCACGTGAGCGGGAGATTCTGGTGGCCGTATGCCAGGGGCTTTCGAATCAGGAGATCGCCGATGCCCTCTTCATCTCGAAGCGCACGGTGGACAAGCACCGGGCCAATATCCTCGAAAAGACCGGCTGCAAGAATACGGCCTCGCTGGTGGTCTACGCCATCCGCAACGGCATTGTGGAACTCTGACCCCCCCCCGGCCGGTAGGGATTGTCGCGTGATTCCGGTTTGTCGAGCCGCTCCCCGAGGGCGGCTTCTGTCGTTCCGGGGGCGTCAGAGTCCGGAAGCAACGTTCCGTAGCCGCGGCCTCAGAGCAGCGGCGAGAAGAGGCGCATGAGCGATTCGGCCCACCGCCGCGGCCGCGGGCGGTTGAACCATTCGGCCGGAGTCAGCGGATGGGAGTTCGAGGCGTCGTGGTCGAAGATGGCGGCCATGCGGGCCGTGAATTCGGCGTCGTAAAGGAAGGCGTTGACCTCGAAGTTGTGCTCGAAACTGCGGAAATCCATGTTCGCGGAGCCGATCACCGTCAGGTCGTCGTCGACAATCAGGAGTTTGGAATGGAGAAATCCCGGGGTGTAGAAGAGAATCTTCACTCCGGCCTTCATCATGTCGTCCAGATAGGAGTGCGAGGCGAGGTCGACCACGCGCGAATCGGAGCGTGCCGGGAGCATCAGCCGTACGTCGATTCCGGCCAGTGCGGCGGTCTGCAGGGCGGAGTTCAGCACCTCGGAGGGGAGGTAGTAGGGGGTCTGGATCCAGATGCGGTGGCAGGCCCGGGTGACGGCGTAACTGTCGGCCTGGAGCAGCGTGCGCCACTTGCCGAAGGGGCCGCTGGGGACGATCTGCAGCACGTCGCGGGTGAAGTGCCGGGTCGGCGGGTAGTACTCGGCTCCGGTGATGCGCTGTTTGGTGGTGGCCGACCAGTCGCTCAGGAACGAGGCCTGGAGTCCGGCCACGCCGTTTCCCTCGATGCGGAAGTGGGTGTCGCGCCAGATGCCCCAGTCGGTGCCGTAGACGTATCGGTCGGCGATGTTCATGCCGCCGATGAATCCCACGCGGCCGTCGATGACGGCGATTTTGCGGTGGTTGCGGTAGTTGATCTTGCTGGTGAAGCGCGGGAAGCGGACGTGGAGGAAGGCGCGAACCTCGATTCCGTCGCGGCGGAGCGACGCGAAGAAGGATTTCTTGACGCTGCTGCTGCCGACGTCGTCGTAGAGGATGCGGACCTGAACCCCTTCGCGGGCCTTGGCGCGCAGGGCGTCGCACAGCCGGCTTCCGGTCCGATCGTTGCAGAGGATGTAGTACTGGAGGTGGATATGGTGGCGTGCGCGGGCTATTTCATCGAGCAGGGCCTCCATTTTGGAGGCACCGTCGGTGTAGGGGGTGATGCGGCTTCCGTAGAGCGGCACGGCGTGAATGGTGCTCTTGAGCAGGTGGGCGAGGGGCTGCCAGTGTTCGGGAATCTCGGGCCGCGAGGGATCCTGGGCCTCGATCAGCCGCATGGAGATGCGTTTGCGGGTCCGGCGGGAGATGATGCGCTGTTTGGAGAGGTTCTGCCCGAAGAAGAAGTAGAAGACCAGACCGACTACGGGTGCGAAGAGGAGCACGATGACCCACGGCAGGGTCTTCAGCGGGTTCCGGTTGTCGGTGATGATGACCAGAATGACGCTGAGGATCGTGACCGAATAGAGCGCGATGAAGAGGTATGTCAGGATCTGCGGCATGTACTTTCCATCCTACGTACGTTCCGTCTGACGTACGTTGCATATCCGGCCGGACCGTTTGCCGGATCTCTTCGTTGTTCGTCGGTTTGCGCCGTGTTCCGCAGCTCCGGTCTGGGGCGTCGGAGCGGTTCATCCGGGGTTTCCGGCAAGGGTCTTCCGGCTTTCGTCACAGCGTTTTATTTCTGCGTGGCGGCGTCGGGGAACTGGATCGTGTAGAGCAGGTGCTCGATGCCGCGGATGTAGTTGCGCTTGCGGGGTTTGTTCAGATCCGGCGCGTAGACGTAGCCGTCGAGGGTGATGACGCGGTTGGTCTTGGTGTCGACGGTGGTGTAGCTGACGAACGGACCGCCCATGAAGTCGCCGTAGACATCCCAAAAGCCTCGCATTTCACACCAGAGCCGACCCTCGAGCCGGAACATGCGGAAATCCGGGGCGAAGGCGTCCGAAGTGGTCATGTAGGAGCCGTCGGAGGGTCCGGGGATCAGCGCCGCAAATTCGTTGCGGGCCTTGACGAGCGCCTCGGGCGTGAGCGATTCGGGACCTTCGTAGGGGTAGGCGTAGATGAAGAAGCCCTGGCTGGCGGTGGGGTATTCGTAACGGGCCCAGAGGAAGTCGTCGGTCTGCTTGGCCAGCACGTAGCCCTTCGGGACGCGGATCTCCATGCCGAAGAGTTTGCGGACGGCGGCTTCGATGCCGGGGTTGTTGAACGAGGTATAGGAGTTGACGTCCCGGTCGCGTTCGGCCTGTTCGAGGACGTGCAGCAGGTTGTTGCGGTTTTTGGAGAGGTATCCGACCACGGCGTTGTCATCGGGGCCCTGGAGCGTGATGACGATCTGGGGTTCGGAGGTGACGTCATACTCCACGGCGGCCGAGGCCTCCTGGAGCGCAGGGTCGATGACCACCTTGAGGATGTTGCGGTGGTCGGCAATCATGTCCTTGAAACCGCGTTCGGTGACGCGCAGCACGTCGAACAGGGGTTCGTCCTGGTTCAGGTAGGGTACCGGTGCGGTGAAGATGGCTCTCAGCGAGTCGCCGAGCTCTCCGTTCCACTCCATCTGAGGGCATACGACGATGAGTTCGTAGGGGCGGCCCTGGGCAGCCTTTTTCTTGCTCAACGTATTGAAGGCGTCACATCCCACCATCGTCAACAGGATCATGACGATCCCCATTCCCTGAAAAAAGCGTTTCATAATCGATTGCAATGAACTGAACATCCACAAATATACAACTATTTTTCCAAAAGGCACGGAAAATGATTATTTTTGCGGACGTATGCGCTTGAAACCGCCAAAAATCATCCGGCGTCTGATGCCGGACCTGATCTGGGAGATCAACGACCCGGACGGGGTCTTTCTGACCTTCGACGACGGCCCCACGCCGGGCATCACCGAGTGGATTCTCTCGACGCTGGAGAAGTACGATGCCAAGGCGACCTTCTTCGTGCTGGGCAAGAACGTGGAGATGTACCCCGACCTTTACCAGCGGATTCTGGATGCCGGACACAAGATCGGCAATCATACCTATTCGCATCAGAAGGGGTGGGGCATGAGCCTCGAGCGCTATACGGAGGATGTCGACTTTGCCAACGATCTGCTGCATACGGAGCTCTTCCGCCCGCCCTACGCGCAGATCACGCCGGCGCAGGCGCGCCTGCTGGGGCAGCGCTACAAGCTGGTGATGTGGGACATCATCTCGCGCGACTACAACCGGCAGCTCTCGCCGCGCACGTGTCTGAAGAACGTGACGAAGTATCTGGCCCCCGGTGCGATCGTCGTCTTCCACGACAGCGAGAAGGCCTTCCGCAACATGCGCTACGCTCTTCCGCGGACGCTGGAGAAGATCCGCCAGCTGGGTCTTCGCTGCAAGGCGATCGAGTTGTAGCCGAGCGGCATGAGGGGCGGATGCGGGCTGTCGGGTTGGCGATTCTGCCTCCGCGGAGGCCTGTCCGGCCGGGATTAGGAATTTCGGGATATTTTGTGTACCTTTGGGGCCGCAAGATCCATCGACGCAAAAACACTTAAAAAATACAATACCTATGGCAACAACCGCAGATATCAAGATCGGCATGTGCATCGAGCTGGACGGCAAGACGTTCCAGATTGTCGATTTCCAGCATGTGAAACCCGGCAAGGGCCCGGCTTTCGTACGTACGAAACTCAAGAACCTGGAGAACGGCCGTGTGCTGGACAACACCTTCTCGGCCGGCGCCCGCATCGAGCCGGTGCGTGTCGAGCGTCGTCCGTACCAGTTTACCTACGAGGATGACCTGGGCATGCACTTCATGCACACGGAGACCTTCGAGGAGATCATCATCGACAAGAACCTGATCAACAACTACGACCTGATGGCCGACGGCCAGATCGTCGAGGTGATGTTCCACACGGAGAAGGAGACGGTTCTTTCGGCCGAGCTCCCGCCGATCGTCGACATGGAGGTGACCTATACGGAGCCGGGAGTGAAGGGCGATACGGCGTCGACGAACTCGCTCAAGCCGGCGACGGTGAACACGGGTGCCACGATCCGCGTGCCGTTGTTCATCAACACGGGCGACAAGATCCGCGTTGACACCCGTACGCGCGAATACTACGAGCGCATCAAGTAGGGGTTGCGGACTGCGCAGCGAAAAAGAGGCCTCCGACACTTTGTCGGAGGCCTCTTTTTCGCTGGAATCACTTGGGTCATTCCATGCCCGGAGTCTCGAATTCGCGCATGACGGCCTCCATCTTGCGGCGGATTTCTGCGGTGCAGAGATTTCCGATGCTCCCCTCGTGGGTGTGGTGTACCTCGCGCGTGGGACGGTACTCGCCGCGCTGGACGGCCATGCCCACCTGACGGTAGGCTTCACGGAAGGGCACGCCCTGCAGCACCAGCCGGTTGACATCCTCCACCGTGAAGAGGTAGTCGTAGCGGCTGTCGTCGAGGATGTGGTCGTTGACCCGCACGTGGGCCAGCATGAAGTCGCACATCCGGAGCGTGCGCTTGATCTCCCCGATGGCCGGGAAGAGAATGTCCTTCATCAGCTGCAGATCGCGGTGGTAGCCGACCGGGAGATTGGTGGTCAGCAGGGCGATCTCGTTGGGCAGCGACTGCAGGCGGTTGCAGCGGCCGCGCATGATCTCGAAGACGTCGGGATTCTTCTTGTGGGGCATGATGCTCGAACCGGTCGTCAACTCGTCGGGCAGCGAGATGAATCCGAAGTTCTGACTCATGAAGAGGCAGGCATCCATGGCCAGCCGTCCGATGGTGGCGGCCACGGCGGCGATGGCCGCAGCGGCGGCACGTTCGCTCTTTCCGCGGCTCATCTGGGCGGCGACGACGTTGTAGTGGAGCGTCTCGAAGTGGAGCAGACGGGTGGTCATCGTGCGGTCGAGGGGAAATGACGAACCGTATCCGGCGGCCGAACCGAGCGGATTCTGGTTGGCGATGTGCCAGGCGGCCGTGAGCAGCCGCATGTCGTCGACGAGCGTCTCGGCATAGGCGCCGAACCACAATCCGAACGACGAGGGCATGGCGATCTGCAGATGGGTGTATCCGGGCATCAGCACGTCGCGGTAACGCTCGCTCTGCTCCTGCAGGCGGTCGAAGACCGTGCGCACGGCGTCGGCGATCTGGCGCAGTTCATCGCGCAGGAAGAGTTTCAGATCGACCAGCACCTGGTCGTTGCGCGAACGTCCCGAGTGGATCTTCTTGCCGACGTCGCCCAGCCGGCGGGTCAGCATCAGCTCGACCTGCGAGTGGACATCCTCCGTGTCGGGTTCGATGGCGAAGCGTCCGGCCTCGATCTCGGCGGCGATCTCCTGCAGACCGGCCGTCAGCGTGCGGAGCTCGTCGGCCGTGAGGAGCCCGATCTTTTCGAGCATGGCGATGTGGGCCAGTGACCCCTGTACGTCGTAACGGGCCAGCTGGAGGTCCAGTTCGCGGTCGTTGCCGACGGTGTACTCTTCGATCATCTTGTCGGGTTCGAAACCCTTGTCCCAAAGTTTGGTGCTGCTCATGCGTACAGTTTGGCTAATTGTTCGATGTATTGTTCGTAGATGGTGATGGCCTCGTCGACCTCCGCGACGAGGACGAATTCGTCGGCCGAGTGGGATCGGGCCGACTCGCCGGGTCCCATCTTGAGCGACGGGAAGGGCATCAGCGTGCGGTCGGAGGTTGTGGGCGAGACAAAGGTCTGCCGTCCGACGGCCCGTGCGGCGCGGACCAGCGGGTGGTCGTCGCCCACGGCGGCGGCGCGGATGCGCGTCGAGCGCGGTACGACGTCGGAGTGCAGCACGGCGCGGAGCTGTTCGACGACCTCCTCGTTCGAGTAGGCGTCGGTCGTACGCACGTCGACGACGAAGCGGCACGTGTCCGGAACGACGTTGTGCTGCGTGCCGGCCTCGATCTGCGTCACGGCGATGCCGACGGGGCCGAGCAGCTGCGATTCGCGCTCGAAACGGAACGTGCGCAGCCGGGCGATGTCGTCCATCGCAATGTAGAGGGCATTGATTCCTTCGCCGCGGGCGGCATGTCCGCTGCGGCCGTGGGCCGTGCAGTCCAGGACGACCAGCCCGCGTTCACCCGTGGCGGCCTGCATGCCGGTGGGTTCGCCGACCAGCGCCATGTCGATCGGTCCGAGGACCGGCAGCAGGGCCCGCATGCCGTGTTCGCCCATGCACTCCTCCTCGGCCGAGAGGGCCACAACGAGGTTGAAGGGCAGCCGGCGCGTGCGGAACGTGAGGAAGGTCTCGGCCAGCGAGACGACCGAGGCTCCGGCGTCGTTGCTTCCCAGCCCGTAGAGCCGCCCCTCTTCAAGGGTCGGCGCATAGGGATCGCGCGTGTAGGAGGCGGCCGGTCGCACCGTGTCGTGGTGCGAGTTCAGCAGCAGCGTGGGGCGTCGGGGGTCGAACCCCTCGGCGCGGGCCCAGACGCTGTTGTAGAGTCGTTCGGGGGCAGCTCCGTGGTCCGCCAGAAAGGCGAAGAGCAGATCGCCCGTGCGGGCCTCGTCACGCGACGTGGAGGGCGTTGCGATCAACGCCTGCAGCAGTTCGACGGCTTCCTTGGTTTTCGGCTTCATGCTATTTTTGAGATTTGTCGGGACTTACAGGGACGGGACCCAAAGTTTAGCGGATGACGGTTCCGATGCCGTCCGCGAGGTGGGTCGAGCTGCGGATCGTGACGCTGTGCACCCCCTGGCTGACGGCCTTCAGGGCATTCTCCACCTTGGGGATCATCCCCTTGCTGATCGTCCCGTCGGCCTTGAGTGCCGCGAAACTTTCGGCCGTGATTTCGGGAATGACCGAACGTTCGTCCTCCGGATCGCGCAGCACGCCGGCCTTCTCGAAGCAGTAGACCAGATCGACCGGTGCCAGGCGTGCGGCACCGAGAGCTACGGCCGAAGCGACGCTGTCGGCGTTGCAGTTGAGCAGCGTGCCGTGCCCGTCGTGCATGATGGCCGAGAAGACGGGCACCAGCCCCCCATCCAGCAGCCGTCCGAGCAGTTCGGAGTCGACCCGTTCGATGTCGCCTACGAAGCCGTAGTCGATCGGTTCGGGGTTGCGGCGGCGGGCCGTCACGACGTTTCCGTCGGCTCCGGACAACCCGATGGCGTTGCATCCGACGGCCTGCAGCCCGGCGACGATCTGTTTGTTGATCAACCCGGCATAGACCATCGTCACCACGTCGAGCGTGCCCTTGTCCGTAATGCGGCGTCCGTCGACCATCTGCACCTTCAGTTCGAGGCGTTCGGCAAGACGCGTGGCCAGTTTCCCGCCGCCGTGGACCAGCATCTTGGCCCCTTCGACGGCGGCGAACTCGCGGAGAAAACGCTTCAAAGCTTCGGGGTTGTCGATGACGTTGCCCCCGATCTTCATGACCGTGACCGATTTCATTGCAGCCCCTCCAGCAGACGTTTCAGCACCACCTGGGCCGAGATTTCGCGGTTGGCGGCCTCGGGGATCACCAGCGAGCGCGGCGATTCGATCACTTCGTCCGTGACGATCATGTTGCGCCGCACGGGCAGGCAGTGCATGAAGTAGGCGTTGTTCGTCAGAGCCATCTTCTCCGAGTCGACCGTCCACGAGCGGTCGCGTGAGAGGACCTTGCCGTAGTTCGGATCGGCATAGGCGGCCCAGCTCTTGGCGTAGACGAAGTCGGCACCCTCGAGGGCCTTGCGCTGGTCATACTCGACGCGGGCCGAGCCGACGAATTTCGGATCGAGTTCATAGCCTTCGGGGTGGGTGATGACGAAGTCGTAACCGGCAGCGTTCATCCACTCGGCGAAGGAGTTGGGCACGGCTTGCGGCAGGGCGTTGGGGTGGGGAGCCCAGGTCATGACGACCTTCGGGCGTTCGGTCTGCTTGTACTCCTCGATGGTGATCAGATCGGCGAAGCTCTGCAGCGGGTGGCGCGTGGCGGCCTCCATCGAGAAGACCGGGCGGCCCGAGTAGCGGATAAACTGCTCCAGGACACGCTCCTCGTAATCCTCGGCCTTGTTCTGGAAGCGGGCGAACGACCTCACGCCGATCACGTCGCAGTAGGAGCCCATGACCGGAATGGCTTCGAGCAGGTGTTCGGCCTTGTCGCCGTCCATCACCACGCCGCGTTCGGTTTCGAGTTTCCAGGCTCCCTGGTTGACGTCGAGGACCATGACGTTCATGCCCAGATTCATGGCGGCCTTCTGGGTCGAGAGGCGCGTGCGGAGGCTCGAGTTGAAGAAGAGCATCAGCAGCGTGCGGTTGCGGCCCAGTCCGGTGAACTGGAAGCGGTTTCGTTTGATTTCGAATGCCTCGGCGAGGGCTTGTTTCAGATCGCCGATATCCTGTACACAAGTGAATTTTTTCATCTCATCGATTGCTTTTCCTGTAACGCCGGTCCCCTCAGCCGGGAATCGGCGGCGGGAGGAGTGTCGAGCTTCTCCCGACTCATTTTTGTTGCGGGTTTTCGGGAACCCGGTGCGACCGTCGGGCGGGCCGGGTAGCGGTCTGAGCTCCGGATCTTCAGCCGGATTTCAGCGGTTGGGTTGCGGGGTTCGTCGTCAATCGGAGCCCCGTCCTGCCGGCCTTTCGCCGGTTATCGGTTCTGCATCATCTCGCGGAAGGCCTCGAGAAAGCGGTCGGCCAGCTCACGCGTGAGGCACAGCGCCGGCAGCAGCCGCACGACCGAAGCGCCGGCTCCGCCCGTGAAGATGTGCTTCTCGAAGAGCAGCCGCTTGCGGAGTTCCGACCCCGAGCCGTCGATCTCGATGCCGATCATCAGACCGCGTCCGCGGACCTCCTTCAGCTCCTTCATGGCGTGGAGTTCGTCGAGCAGGTATTGCCCCACCCGGGCGGCATTCTCGACCAGACCGTCGCGTTCGATCACCTTCAGTACGGCGATGGCCGCCGCGCAGGCCAGATGGTTGCCTCCGAAGGTGGTTCCCAGCATGCCGGGGCGCGCCTCGAAGTGGGGGGCGATCAGCACGCCTCCGATCGGGAAACCGTTGGCCATTCCCTTGGCCGTGGTGATCAGGTCGGGGCGGATGCCGGCCTGCTGGTGGGCGAAGAAGCGCCCCGTGCGGCCGTATCCCGACTGGATTTCGTCCAGAATGAGCTGCGTGCCGGTCTCGGAGGCCGCTTCGCGCAGTCCGCGCAGGAAGTCGTCCGTCGGGCAGTGGATGCCCGAGACGCCCTGGATGCCCTCGACGATCACGGCGGCGAACTCCCGGGTCGAGAGCTTCGCGCGGGCCGTCTCGAGGTCGTTCAGCGGGGTGAACTCCACGTTGGGCGTGCGGTTGAAGGGCGACGAGATGGCCGGGTTGTCCGTCACGGCTACGGCGCCCGACGTGCGGCCGTGGAAGGCCCGCTCGATGGCCAGCACCTTGCTGCGGCCCGTATGGAACGAGGCGAGCTTCAGGGCGTTTTCGTTGGCCTCGGCGCCCGAGTTGCAGAGGAAGAGCCGGTAGTCGTCATATCCCGAGACGCGGCCCAGCCGGTGGGCGAGTTCGACCTGCAGCGAGTTCTGCACCGAGTTGGAGTAGAAGCCCAGCCGGCCGACCTGCTCCGAGACGGCCTTGACGTAGTCGGGCTGTGCGTGGCCGATCGAGATGACGGCATGACCGCCGTAGAGGTCGAGGTATTCGGCACCCTGCTCGTCGTAGACGAAGCACCCCTTGCCCCGCACCGGCTCGATCGGATAGAGTGAATATACGTTGAATAGTTCCATGATGAAAGTTCTGTTGTTTTCGTTTTCGGGAGCGGTCGTGCCGCCCGGGGTCGTGTTGTCCGGGGCCGTGTCGCCCGGCCGTGTTACCCTGTTGTGCCATTCGGCCGTGTCGCCCGGGCCGTTACCTCGCTTCGGATCCTCCGGATCCCCACGCAGACGTTCGGCTTATGCTCCCGGCTTCGTGCCTCTCCCCTCGTTAGAAGGCGCTGGCCTTCAGACGCAATCCTTCGCGCTCGTCGAGCCCGAACATGAGGTTCATGTTCTGCACGGCCTGTCCCGAGGCACCCTTCAGCAGGTTGTCGACGACCGAGACGGCATGCAGTTTCGAGCCGTGCTTGGCCACCTGCACGAGGGCCTTGTTGGTGTTGACGACCTGTTTGAGGTCGACATCGTGCTCTACGGCGTGGGTGAAGGCGGCCGTGGCATAGCAGTCGGCATAGAGTTGCCGGGCTTCGGCCTCGTCGAGCGGACAGGAGGTGTAGACGCTGGCCAGAATGCCGCGCGTAAAGTCGCCGCGCATCGGCACGAAGTTGATCTCGCTGTTGAATGAGGGCTCCAGCAGCTGCAGATTGCGTCCGATCTCCTTCAGGTGTTGATGCGTGAAGGCCTTGTAGACCGAGAGGTTCGAGGCCCGCCAGCTGAAGTGGGTCGTGGCCGAGGGTTTCACGCCGGCACCGGTCGAGCCCGTAATGGCGGTCACGTGGATCTCGTCCCGGAGCAGACCTGCGGCAGCCAGCGGCAGCAGTGCCAGTTGGATGGCCGTGGCGAAACAGCCTGGATTGGCGACGCGGCGGGCCTGACGGATCCGCTCGCGGTTCATCTCCGGCAATCCGTAGACGAATCCCTCCGATTCGTCGCGGAAGTCCTGCGCCAGGTCGATCAGCCGCAGCTCTTCGGGGAGTTTCTGCTCCGCGAGCCACGTGCGGCTCTGACCGTGAGCCGAGCAGAGGAAGACGACGTCGACCTCCCTCAGGTCATACTCCGCGCAGAAGCGCATGCGGGTCTCGCCCTCCAGCCCGCCGTGGACCTCCGTGAGGAGGTTCCCGGCGTTGGACGAACTGTGGACGAAGCGGATCTCCGCCTGCGGGTGGTTGATCAGCAGACGGATCAGCTCACCGGCCGTGTAGCCGGCGCCTCCGATGATACCGACGCGGATCATTTTTCGGTCTTTTCGTTGCGTTTCTGGACGTTGTAGTAGATCTTGATCGGATTGCCGAGGACCTTCGTGAAACCCTTCACGTCGTCGGCCGTCCAGGCCTTGTTGACCTCGCCGTACTCGCCGAAGTCGGTCTTCATCAGATCGTAGGTCGAATCGACGCCCACGAGCGTGTAGTTCCGCGGGCGGAGGATCAGCTCGACGGTACCCGTGACGTTGCGCTGCGAGGAGACGAGCATCGCCTCGATGTCGCGCATGACGGGTTCGAGATACTGCGCCTCGTGGAGGAACATGCCGTACCACGTGGCCACCTGATCCTTCCAGTAGATCTGCCACTTGGTGAGCGTGTGCTTTTCGAGCATCTTGTGGGCGGCGATGATGAGCATCGGCGCGGCGGCCTCAAAGCCCACACGGCCCTTGATGCCGATGATCGTGTCGCCGATGTGCATGTCGCGGCCGATGCCGAACTTCGAACCGATGGCCTCCACGGCGCGGATGGCCTCGACCTTGTCGGCGTAGGGTTTGCCGTTGACGGCCGAGAGTTCGCCCTTTTCGAACGAGAGTTTCAGATGCTCCTCACCCTGGGCCGTGATCTGGCTCGGGTAGGCCTCTTCGGGCAGGGTCTGCTCCGAATGGAGGGTCTCCTTGCCGCCGATCGAGGTGCCCCACAACCCCTTGTTGATCGAGTACTCCATCTTCTTGTAGTCGGCCGTGATGCCGTGCTTGCGCAGGTAGTCGATCTCGTATTCGCGCGTGAGGGTCATGTCACGTGTCGGGGTGATGATCTCGATGCCGGGGGCGAGGATCTGGAACGTCAGGTCGAAGCGCACCTGGTCGTTGCCGGCGCCCGTCGAACCGTGGGCCACGGCATCGGCGCCGATCTGCTTGGCGTATTCGATGATGGCGATGGCCTGGAAGATACGCTCCGAGCTCACCGAGATGGGGTAGGTTCCGTTGCGGAGGATATTGCCGAAGACCATGTATCGGATGCTCTTTTCGTAGTACTCCTGCTCGATGTCGAGCGTGGCGTGCTTGACGGCACCGAGCTCCATGGCGCGTTTTTCGATGCGAGCGAGCTCCTCCTTCGAGAAACCGCCCGTATTGGCGATGGCCGTGTAGACATCGTAACCCTTCTCTTCGGAGAGGTATTTGGCGCAGAACGAGGTATCGAGACCTCCGCTGAAAGCCAGCACTACTTTTTTCTTCTTGTTATCCATGATCGTTGCTTTTTTCGGTTTTACTTCAGGTGAAAGATCTTTTTGAACTTGTTCTTCAGGAACATGACATAGGGGACCAGGCGGGACTGCTTTTTGGGCGGCTCCTTGGCCGGGTCGTAGAGCATTCCGGTGCAGAGACACATCCGGCGGTTGTTTCGCTGGAGGATGTCGTAGTTGCAGCACCCCTCGCAACCCTTCCAGAACTCCTCGTCTTCGGTGAGTTCGGAGAAGGTCACGGGGACGTATCCCATGCGTGAGTTCAGTTTCATGACTGGCAGCGACGTGGTGATACTGAATAACTTCGCGTACGGGAATCGTCGTCGGGCCAGCTCGAAGGTTCGTCGTTTGATCTGCTCCGCGAGTCCCATGTGTCGGTACTCGGGGGCGACGATCAGTCCCGAGGTGGCGACGAAATCGCCATGGCCCCAGCACTCGATGTAGCTGAACCCGACCAGTTTTTCACCGTCCAGCGCCACGACGGCTTTGCCACCGGTCATTTTTGCTGCGATGTATTCGGGTGATCGCTTGGCGATACCCGTTCCCCGCTGCAAGGCGGACTCGTAGATCAGCTGGCAGATACGCGGAGCGTAGTGCGCATGCGACGAGTCGGCAAATACGACGCTGATTGAGTTGTTATTCATTTATCGTAAGGTGGATAAAAATGAAAAAAGGTTTCGAAAGGAGTTTCGATCGGAGGCGGGGGATCAGTTGACGCGGTAGGCTCGCTGAACCCCCTTGATTCGCAGGATCTGATGGATCAGCGTATCGACGACCCCCGTACCGGGCACCTCGACCGAGACCGTACCGGCGATGCAACCGTTGCCGGCCGCGGCGAAGTTGATGGATCGGATGTTGAGTTTCAGATCGCGGATGATCACCTCGGTGATGTGGTTGGCCATACCGGTGGTGTCGGCCGCGACGATGCGGATCGAGACGCGGAAGGCTCCCTCGGCCGACTGTCGCCAGCGGGCTTCGACCACCCGATAGGGGTAGTTTTCGCGCATGCGCTTGGCATTGGGGCAGTCGCAGCGGTGGATCGTGATGCCGGAGTTGATCGTCACGAAGCCGAAGATCTCGTCGCCCTTGATCGGGTTACAGCACTTGGCCAGCTTGTACTGGATTTTCGACAGGTCGTCGTCGATGACCAGGGCATCCTGCTGCTGGGGGGATTTTTCCTGAGCGGCGTGCTGTGCGGCCTTCTGGCGTTCGACCTCGGCGGCCGCGGCGCGGCGCTCCTCCTCGGCCTCGCCCGAGAGGTGGCGCGACAAGAGTTCCTTAATGGTTGCGAAGTCGAGCTTCTGGGTGGCGATCAGCCCGTAGACCTCCGTGCCGAGCCGCAGCCGGAAGTGGCGGGCCAGATAGGCCACCGCCTCGTCGATCGAGATCGGGAGTTTCCAGTTCTTGAGTTTTCGCTCGAGCTCTTCGCGGCCCATGCGCGTATGTTTGGCCTGCTCCTCGCGCAGGAAGGACTTGATCTTGTTGCGGGCCTTCGAGGTGACCACGAACGAGAGCCAGTCGGATTTCGGGGTCTGGTTCTTCTGGGTCTGGATCTCGACGATATCGCCGTTGTGGAGCGGTTCGCGGATCGAGACGGCGCGGTTGTTGACCTTGCCGCCGACGCACGTCGAGCCGAGCGACGTATGGATGTCGAAGGCGAAGTCGAGCAGCGTGGCCCCTTCGGGCAGTTTGCGCAGGTCGCCGTTGGGCGTGAAGACGAAGATCTCGCCCGAGGCGGGCTTGGCGTCGAAGCGTTGTGCCAGCGAGTGGGTGGTATCCTCCATCAGCTCGCGCAGACGGCTGAGCCACATTTCGCTGGTCTGGGCCCCCTGGCCGACCCCCTTGTAGCGCCAGTGTGCGGCGATACCGCGTTCGGCGACCTCGTCCATGCGTTCGGTGCGGATCTGTACCTCGACCCAGCGGCCTTCGGCCGAGACGGTGGTGTGCAGCGACTCGTAGCCGTTCGACTTGGGGATCGAGATCCAATCGCGCATGCGGTTGGGGTTGGGCGTATAGAAGTCCGTGACGATCGAGTAGACGGTCCAGCAGAGGGGTTTCTCCTGTTCGCGCGGGCAGTCGATGATGATGCGGATGGCGAAGATGTCGTAGACACCCTCGAACGGCACGTGCTGCTTCTGCATCTTGTTCCAGATCGAGAAGATCGACTTGGTGCGGCTCTTGATGTGGTACTTGATGCCGAGGCGGTTGAGTCGCTGCTCGATCGGCACGATGAAGCGGGCGATGAAGGCCTTGCGCTCGTCGGCACTCTCCTCGAGTTTGTTGACGATGTGTTCGTAGCCCTTCGGTTCGAGGTATTTGAGGGCGATGTCCTCCAGTTCGCTCTTGATCGAGTAGAGACCCAGCTTGTGGGCGATCTGTGCGTAGAGGTTCATCGACTCCCAGCTCTTTTTGCGCCACTTTTCGCGGGGGAAGATCCCGAGCGAGCGCATCACCTCAAGGCGGTCGGCCAGCTTGATGAGGATCACGCGGGGATCTTCGGAGTAGCTGACGATCAGATCGCGGAAGTTGTCGGCCTGCTCCTTGGCGACCTTCAGTTTGAGTTCCGAGATGTTGGCCAGCCCCATGGTGATTCCGACGACCTGGTCGCCGAATCGGCTCTGGATGTCGCGGGTCAGGGCGAGGAACTCCTCGTCGGGGAGCTGCTTGTGTGCGATGCGCACCACGTCGTGCAGGATCGACGAGAGGGTCGAATTCCGTCCGAGGCCGATCTCGGAGATGACGATCTGGGCCACGGCGACGCCATGTCCGATGAGGGGCGAGCCGTCGTAGCGGGTCAGGCCGTCGAGTTTGGACTCGGCATACTCGAGCGCTTCGTCGACCAGACGCTGGGTCTGTTCCGAGAAGTTGGTCCGCACCAGGGTGCAGAGATTTTCGTAGCGTGAAAAGTCCATTTTCGAGTCTCTTTAACCTGACCTGATAACCTTGATGGCAAAGATATGAAAAAAAATTATAAATTTGACACGTTGAATCTAATGGTTGAGTGATGAAGGCAAAAAAAAGGCTTTATGTCCCGACTTTGGGGGAAGAGGTGGCCAATACGGTGACCCACGGCGTGATGGCGATGCTGACACTCGTGTCGTTGCCCTTTGCGGCGGTATGGGCCTATGTGCATGATCCCGACGGGGTTGTGGCATCGGTGAGCGTGTCGGTTTTCGTGATCTCGATCTTTCTGATGTTTCTGGCCTCGACGCTCTACCACGCGATGCATCCGGCGTCGCGACACAAGGAGGTTTTCCACATCCTGGACCACATCTTCATCTACGTGGCCATTGCCGGGAGCTATACGCCCATTGCGCTGTCGGTGATCGGGGGCTGGCAGGGGATTCTGATTGCAGTGCTGCAGTGGGTGATGGTGCTTTTCGGGGTTTTCTACAAGTCGCTGTCGCGGCGGTCGATCCCGGCCGTGAGCCTGACGATCTATCTGGTGATGGGGTGGACGATCGTCTTTTTTCTGCCGCTCTTCATCCGTCATGCTTCCGTGCAGCTGTTGTGGTTGATTGCCGCCGGCGGAGTGTTCTATACCGTGGGGGCGTGGTTCTACGCCCGCAAGGGGTTCCGCTACCACCACATGGTATGGCATCTGCTGATCAATCTGGCGGTTGTCTGCCACTTCATCGGCATTGTCTTCTACCTCTACTGATATTTTTCACGGCGTTTTTATTCTATGGGGCACGGTCCTTTTTTTTGACAGGCTTTTGCGGCATACTCGCTTCCCGGAGGGTTTTTGGGGACGTTTCATGCTGCGTGCCATGAATCACGGGCATGCTCCGCTCTACCGTTGGGGGCTTTCTTTCCTGCCGTGGCAGAGCTTGTGGAAGGTCCTTGATATCGGCTGCGGGGGAGGGGCCGTTCTGACATGGATTCTCGAACTTTGTCCCGAAGAGATCGCTTTCGGAGTGGATCTTTCGCCGGAAAGCGTGGCGTTCTCGCGGCGTCGGAACCGCCGTGAACAAGGTGTACGATGTTTTGTTGAGCAGGGTTCGGCCGAGCGTTTCCCTTGTGCGACAGGGATGTTCGATGCTGCCGTTGCCTTCGAGACGGTCTATTTCTGGCACGACCTTCAACGGACCTTCACCGAAGTGGCGCGCGTCTTGCGCTCCGGAGGTTATTTCCTGATTGTCTGTGAAGCCGGTGATCCCGACGATCTCCGGTGGATCAAATGGGCCCGTCGGGTCGGTAGCATGACTATTTATTCAGCGGCGACCCTGACGCGGCAACTTTTCGAAGCGGGATTTAGCCACGTTACCGAACATCGCCATCCGAAGGGGTGTCTTTGTCTCGTGGCGCGACGCTCCTGACCTCGCCTCCGGGTCAGTGCTTGTAGACCACGTAGATGTGGTCGTCGGGCAGCGCGTAACAACGTCGCTCCTCGTCGGTGAGCGATGCGGCGTAGTCGATGTCGGCCGCTTCGAATCCTGCCTCGCGCAGCCGCTCGACATAATCCTGGCCGTAGATGCGGCGGTGGTCGTACTGCCCGAAGATGCGCGTGCGCTCGTCGGGATCGGTGATCGAGTCGTCCTCGTAAGTGTGCTCGTAGTCGCGGTCGACGGGCGAAAGGAGAATGCCCCAGCCGCCGGGCTTCAGGATGCGGTGCAGTTCGCGCAGCGCCTTGCGGTCATCGGCCACATGTTCGAGGATGTGGTTGCAGAGGACGACCTCCACCGAGTTGTCGGCCAGCGGGATCTGCTGCACGTCGAAGTGCAGGTCGGCCAGCGGGCTCTCGAGATCGGCCGTGACGTACTGTCCGGGATGATCGGCGAAGTGGGGCTTCAGGTGGCGCATGATGCAGACCTCGGGGGCGATGTGCAGCGTGCGCGGGAAGGCGGTCAGCAGATCGGTCTCGCGCGTCAGGTAGAGCCACAGCAGGCGGTGACGTTCGAGCGAGAGGCACCGCGGGCAGAGGGCATTCGCCCGCGAAGTGACGTAGCCGTAGGGGAGGAAGCGGCGGAATTTCGACCCGCAGAGTGGACACTCCACGCCGCGTCCCCGGTAGAAGAGCCCCACGACGGGCACGGCCCACGACGCCATGCGTTGCAGTACGGGGCGCGGGATGTGGTTCAGCGCCCAGCGGATCAGCCGTTTCATGCCTCGAGGATTTTGTTCACCTCCTCTTCGGCCTTGTGCAGACGCGCCTTGCACAGGGCGATCAACTCCGTGGCACGCTTGACCTCGGCGGCCAGACTGTCCACGTCCATCTCTTCGCTGCGGAAGCGGCCGAGAATGCGTTCGATCTCGGCAATGGCCTCCGTGTAACTCGGTTCCTCCTGTTGTTTTTTTGCCATATCGTTGGTGCCGGATTCCCGGCTTCTGAGTTTTGTGTCGTTCGGTTGGTTCCTGCGGCCGCAGACTGAATTTCCGTTTCTGCCGGCTGCTTTTTCCCGGTCGCTTGTTTTCTACTCCTTGTCGGGATCCGCTTCGGACTCCGCGAGCGCCTCGACCGTAAAACGACCGTCGGCCACCTCGACCTCCATTCGCTGCCCGGCTGTCACTTCGACAATCGACCGGACGGCCCGCCCCTGCCCCCTCACCACGGCAAATCCCATGCGGAGGATGCGCTTCGGCGAGCGACTCTCGATAAGCTCCGCCGAGGTGACTATGCGCTGCTGCTCCTGGCGGATGAAGGCCCCGACGGCCTGCCGGAAAGCCTCGCTGCGGCCCTCCAGCTCCAGCCGGCGCTGGCGGATGAGCCCCACCGGCAGATGGCGCAGATCACCCGCCATCTCCTCGAGCCGCAGTTGCTGTGCGCGGGTCAGCCGCAGCACGCCGTCGTGCAGCTGCAGGGCGGCGTTGTCGAGCCACCCCTCAATCCCCGACATCCGCTCGACGAGCCATCCGGCGACGGCCGTCGGGGTCTTCAGCGCCGTATGGGCCACCATGTCGGCGACACTCGTATCCTTGTCGTGGCCGATACCGGTGACGACCGGCAGCGGAAACTGCGCCACATAGGAGCAGAGGCGGTAGGCGTTGAAGCAGTTCAGGTCGCTGCGCGAGCCTCCGCCGCGGATGATCACCACGGCATCGAACTCCTCCAGGCGGTCGGCCACGCGGCACAGCGCGTCGATGATCGACTGCTCGGCGGCTTCGCCCTGCATGAAGGCGTCGAAGAGGTGCGTTTCAAAGCGGTAGGGGCTCTTCGCGAGCTCCTTGCAGAAGTCCTGATAGCCGGCGGCGTTGGCGCTCGAGACGATGGCTACGCGCTGTACGACGACGGGCATCGCCACTTCGCGGTTCATCTCCCAGACGCCGTCCTGCTGCAGCTGCGCGATGGTCTGCTGGCGCTGACGCTCCAGATCGCCCAGCGTGAACGAGGGGTCGATCTCCGTGATCTGCAGCGAGAAGCCGTACAGCTCGTGGTACGTGACCAGCACCTTGGCGAGGATCTTCAGTCCGGGAGCGAGCCGCTGTCCGGTTTCGGCCTCGAAGTAGGCGGTCACGCGCGGGTATTGCGAACGCCAGATGACGGCGCGGGCCTGGGCCGTGGGGACGCCGTTTTCGCCACCCTTTTCGACCAGTTCCAGATAGCAGTGGCCCGAGTAGTTGACCTTCAGGTCGGAGATTTCGGCACTCACCCACAGAGGCAGCGCAAACTGCCCCTCGAGGGCCGCCTTCACGCGGCGCTGCAGCTCGCTCAGGGTAATATGTCGGGATTCATTCATGTTTTTGCGTCATCCTCATCCGAGGAGGATTCCGACGGTAAGCAGCGCTCCGAAGAGCATGATGTTGCGGGCCGTCTCTCCGAGGCAGACGTTCAACTGGTCGCCGTGGTCGATGCGGACCATCTTGCGCCACGTGGCCACGTGCCCCGCCAGATAGATCAGCGGCAGCAGGGCCGCCCATGGGCGGCCTCCGGCCAGCAGTGTCAGGCAGAGTGCGACGGCCGCGGTGCCCAGCAAGAAGTAGCTCCAGCTGCCGAACCGCGTGCCCAACGCCACGACAATCGTGCGCTTCTGACAGCGGGCATCCTCCTCTCGGTCGCGGAAATTATTGATCATCAGCATGGTGTCGATTACCAGTCCGCAGGCCAGCGCCGTGACGATGACCTCCCACGTCCACGTGCCGGTCAGCACATAGTAGGTGAAACTCACGGGGACGAGTCCGAAGAAGAGGATGACGGCCACGTCTCCCAGTCCGTGATAGGCCAGGGGCCATGGCCCAGCGGTGTAGAAGTAGGCGAAGAGGACGCAGGCGGCGCCGACGGCCACCAGTTCCCAGCCGCCCCAGGCGAGCATGTCGTGATGCAGCGCCCAGGCGAGGATGCCGATTCCGGCGGCTGCCGAGGCCAGTGTGAAGCCGATGATGCCGGCCTTCATGGCGCGCAGGGTGATGAAACCCTTGGCGAAGGCGCGGTCGGGGCCCAGCCGGTCGGGCTGGTCGGCCCCCTTGAGGAAGTCCCAGAGGTCGTTGACCAGATTGGCCGTGCACTGCATCAACAGGGCGAAGGCCAGGCACAGCACGGCCGGCAGCGTGTGGAACGAACCGTCGGTCCAGGCCAGCGCTGAACCCACGAGGATCAGAATGACGGCATTGCCGAGACTGTAGGGCCGTATGGCGACGATCCACGCCTTGAGGGAGTTGGTTTTCATACGTTTCCGGTTTTTTGAGGTGATGAATTCATGAAATGCGGGTGTGGGTGTCGGAGTTTTTCTTCAGGTCTCTCCTTGCCCTTTTTCTGGCTCTTCCAGTCTTTACTCTCGGTTCGCTCGCGTTTCGACATGGGTTTCTGGACCCTTGTCTCCTCGTCTTATGTTGTGTCCGGTCCTGTTGGTTTCGGCCCGTCTCCTTTGTTCTTGTTAACGGTAGACCAGCTCCACGCGCCGGGGCATCGGACGCCCTTCGGGGAGCTGAATGCTCAGAATGCCCTGGCTGGCGATGGCCTTGCCGTCCTTTTGGGCCGGCAGCCAGCGCGGCGCCTCTTCGACGGCCTTCACGACCCGGCGTTTGAGGCGGTTGTCGGTCGATTCCAGGGTGTCGTCGATGCGGATCGTCCCCTCCGGTGTGATGGTATAGCGCAGGACGACCCGTGCGACCGGTTCGTCATCGTCCCAGCGCACCTGTCGGGCGATGTAGCTTCCGAAGGTGGTGTCGGCCTGAAAGCGGGCCGGCTCGTCGTAACGCAACGTGATGAGCATCACGCCGTGCATGGCCCGTTCGCCGTAGCGGGCGATGGTCTGTTCGTCGGCCGGCAGCATCTCGACGTGTTCGATCTCTTCGGGCGGGATCGTGCGGATCTGCTCCACGACCTTCCCGTTGACGATATACAACGGTTCGGGTTTCGGCGCTGCGGCGTGTGCCGAAAGGAAAAGGAGGAGAAACACTCCGCCAAGGAGCCCTGTGATCGTTCGTTTCATCATGCGGAACAGGAAATTTCTGTATAAAACGTTGTTCCGGCGCCGGATATTGTCTTTAGAGTTCGCTCTCCTTCAGACGTTCGGCGTTCTCGGCCACGATCAGGTGGTCGATGCAGTCCTGGATGTCGCCGTCCATGAAGGCCGCCAGGTTGTAGATCGTGTAGTTGATGCGGTGGTCGGTGATCCGGCCCTGGGGATAGTTGTAGGTTCGGATCTTGGCCGAGCGGTCACCCGTCGAGACCATGGTCTTGCGTTTCGAGGCGATCTCGTCGAGGTATTTCGAGTATTCGAGGTTGAAGACGCGCGTGCGCAGCTCCTCGAAGGCCTTGTC
>NZ_CALUHA010000009.1:0-74835 GCF_944320325.1 Alistipes megaguti | reverse complement strand
GAATCCGGAGGATCCGACCGGAAAATGAAGTCCAACCGTAAAAACGCAAAGCAATGAAAAAGCAGATTTTTGCAGCCGTAACGGCACTTTGCCTGATGGCAACGACGACCCTTTTCGCCCAGGAGGCCAAGCCGAAAGTGGAGCCCAAGACGCCGCCTACGGCCGAACAGCTGGCCGAACGCCAGACCGAGCGTATGACGCAGCGTCTGAACCTGACCGACGCCCAGGCCAAACAGGTCTATCAGCTCAATCTCGACCAGATCAAGCAGATGCAGGCCATGCGCGAGAAGATGCGTCAGGCCCGTATGGCTCAGGCCGACAAGATGAAGTCGATTCTTTCGACCGAGCAGTTCATGCAGTGGTCGCAGATGCAGGGTCCGTGTCCGGGCCAGCCGGGCAACGGTCCGCAGATGAAGCACGGCAAGAAGGGACCGCATCATGGTGACTGCCCGATGGCCGGCAAGAAGAATTGCCCGTGCAAGGCGCAGGCTGCCGATAAGAAGTAGCAACCCGCTGCGAGCCACGCAACTGGCGGAAGAGGTGTCAATCTGGTCGACTGACACCTTTTTTTTGTCGATTCACCGGCCGAAGAGACAAAAAATGGTGAAAAAAACGTAAATTCGCATGATGGAACGGCCTCATGGCAAAGCCGATGGCATGTTAATTCCGCGCTCGGCCGCGGCCGGATTCCCGCATGGAAAGATAAGAATCTGCAATTCAGGTATTTACCAAACAGAGAAGCATGAAACGTTTACTAATGACTACCCTGCTGACGGTTGTCTCCGCTGCGGTATTCGCCCAAAAGGGTACCGTGACGGCCACGATTGTCGATGCGGATACCGGAAACAGCGTGGTAGGCGCGGTGCTGAGCGTCTCTCCGACGAAGTCTCCGGACAAGAAACAGGGCTTTGCATCGGGTTACAAGGGCGCGGCGTCGTCTCCGGCCCTGGCTTACGGAGAGTATGCCCTGTCGGTGTCGTTCATCGGCTACAACAACCTCGATACGACGTTCCGCCTCTCGACCCCGCGTCTGAATCTCGGGACGCTGCGTCTGAAGCCGGGCGTGCAGATCGAAACGGTGGTCAAGGAGGCCAAGGCGCTGCGTACGTCGCAGAAGGGCGACACGGTGAGTTACAATGCCGGGGCCTTCAAGGTGACCAATGACGCCGACGTCGAGGGCCTGCTGAAGAAGATGCCCGGCATTACGGTGACGGACGGTGTGGTTGAAACCCAGGGCGAGGAGATCAAGAAGATCTTTGTCGACGGCAAGGAGTTCTTCGGCGAGGATGTCACGACGGCCATCAAGTCGCTGCCGGCCGAGACCGTGGATCGGGTCGAGGTCTTCAACAAGCTCTCCGATGCCGCAGAGTTCTCCGGCATGGACGACGGCGAAGGCTACAAGGCGATCAATATCGTCACCAAACCCGGCATGCGGCAGGGTCAGTTCGGCAAACTCTATGCCGGCTTCGGCTACGATGCCGAACAGGGCAGCGAAGAGCGTTTCAAGTATCTGGCCGGCGGAAATGCCAACATCTTTTCGGGTGACAGCCGTCTGTCGCTCCTCGGATTGTTCAACAACGTCAACCAGCAGAACTTCTCGTTCGAGGATATTCTGGGTGTGACGGGTGGCAAAGGAGGCCGTCGCGGCGGTGTGGGTCAGTACATGACGCGCCCGCAGAGCGGCGTGGCGCGGGTCAATGCCATCGGTGTCAACTACTCCGACACGTGGGGCAAACGCGACCAGGTGACCTTCCAGGGCAGCTATTTTTTCAACAACACCAATACGGTGAACCACTCGACCACGGACAAGTGGTACGAAGCGCCGATGATCCCCGACACGTTGATGACGCGCGGTTATTCCGATACGCGGGGCTTCAACCACCGCTTCAATGCCCGTCTGGAGTGGAAGATTTCGGAGAACCAGAACCTGATGCTCCGCCCGCGCTTCAGCTACCAGTCGAACGATCCGTGGAGTACGACCACCGGCTGGCAGTTCGGCGCCCCGTCGGCCGGCGGCAGCGGCTACAGCTATACGGACAACTTCAGCGATGCCCTGCGCCACGGCTATAACGTCGGGACGAGTGCCGTCTACCGGGCCAAACTGGGCAAGGCGGGACGTACGATCACCCTCGACGGTTCGTTCAACTACTCCGACAACCAGAACAACTCCAATTCCTGGTCGAACGTACAAAGCGTCTCATCAGTGCGACCAGGTGCCGGAAACGACCCGTTCGTCTGGGATTCCAATGCAACTTTCGAGGATCCCGAAACAGGTAATCAGACCCCCTATTTCGACCCGCGTTACCTGCGCACTCTGGCTCCGTCGACGTCGTACAACGTCCGCGGGAACTTCACCTACACGGAACCCGTAGCCAAATATGCACAGGTGAGTCTGCAGTACCGGATGACCTACAACTCGCAGGAGCGAGATACGCGCTCCTATATCACGGCGGACGACACCTTCTCGATTGCCGGTCTGAAGCCCGATCCGCTGCTGTCGAACTCCTACCGCAGCGGCTATCTGACACAGAGTGTCGGTCCGGGCTTCCGCTATGCGAAGGATCGCAGCCGCTTCATCGCCAACGTCTATTACCAGCGATCGACGCTCGACGGCGAGATTACGCGCAACGGCTCGGAGAAGATCTCCCATTCGTACGACAACGTGACCTACTTCATGATGGGCGAACTGAACATCAACCGCGAGAACATGCTGCGGTTATTCATCTCCTCGTATACGGACAGCCCGACGGTCACCGAACTGCAGAGCGTCTATGACGTCTCGGATGCACAGAACATCTCCCACGGTAATAAATACCTGAAGCCTTCGTACTCTCATCGGGTGAACTTCCACTACGTGAATTCGAACGTCGAGAAGGGCCGCACCTTCATGTGGATGTTCTCGATGAATGCCACGCAGAACTACACGGCCACCCAGTTGATTCAGAATCCGGGAACGCTGCAGATCGAGAACAACACCTACGATCCGCTCTACTACTCGTCGACGACGAATCTCGACGGCTACTGGCAGTTGCGAACCCATATGAATTACGGATTTCCGATCGGTTTCCTCAAGTCGAACTTCAACGTTGAAGCGGGCGTCATCTACACCAAGACGCCGAGCATGCTGGGTGGAGAGATTGATCCCGAGACGGGTCTGATTTCGGGCGGAGAGCGCAACGATGCCCAGAATATGGGGTATGATTTCCGGGCTGTGCTGGGCAGCAACATCTCGGAGAACGTCGACTTCACCCTCTCGTGGAACGGAACCTACAACGAGGCGACCAACTCGATGGATGCCTCCCGGGCCAAGAACCGCTACTTCAACCATACGGCCCAGGGCAACCTGAAACTGATCTTCCCGCTGGGCTTCACGCTGACGGCGAGTGCCTCCTATACGCAGTACATCGGTTTTACGAACGACTACCGGGAGAGTTACCTGCTCTGCAATGCGTGGTTGGGCAAGAAGGTCTTCCGCAATCAGCGCGGCGAGATCATGATCGGCGTGAACGATCTGCTGAACCAGAACAAGTCCTTTGTCCGCACGACGGGCTCGGGCTGGACGCAGAATGCCACGAACAGCGTCATCGGGCGCTACTACATGGTTCAGTTCACCTACAACCTGCGCCGTTTCGGCAAGAAGGGGTCGCACGACATCCGCGATTACGAGGGTATGGGCGATGCCCCGCGACGTCGGGGCCCGGGCGGGCCTCCACCCATGGGGCGTTTCCATTGATCCGTCTCTGCGGATACGAAAACAGCCGGGGATTGCCCCGGCTGTTTTCGTATGGATGCCAATAACCCGCTACCCTCCCGGGTTTGTTTGAATCGCTCAAAGATGCGTTTCTGTTTTTGCCCCGATTTTTTCGTATCTTTGCAGGGACAGAAGACAACAACAGGGATAGACAAGGCTCTCGCTTCAACGCGGGGGCGGGGGCCTCAGTGCGTATACCAATTTAACGATACGGGAAGATGCAATATAAATTGCTATCGGTTTCAAAATGGCCTGGATTGGCGGACATAAATATTGGCGATTACATTCAGTCATTGGCTGCCGCCCAATATTATCCGCATGTCGACGGATTCATCGACCGGGACATGGAGCTGAAGGATTACGACGGCGAACCATGCAAGGTGATTATGAACGGATGGTATATGCATGATCCGAAGAACTGGCCCCCTTCAGAAAGAATCATTCCCCTGTTTGTGGCATTCCATCTGAACGTCCTGGCCAAAGAGGTTTTGCTCTCACCGCCGAGCCTTTCCTATCTGAGGCAGCATGCTCCGATCGGCTGCCGGGATCTGAACACCCTGGAGTTGCTGCGTAACAACGGCGTGGAAGCCTATTTTTCGGGGTGTCTGACCTTGACTCTCGGTGAAAAATATCGCTCGGAGTCGAAAGACGAGAGGACGTATATTGTGAATCCGGTGTATGAGGTACACCTGGGGGGACGCAACATTCTGAAGGCCGTGGTTGAAATCTTCCGACATCCCCGAGATATTCTTACCCTGTATCCCAAGTATCGGACATTTGCCCGTCCCGATCGAGGATGGATAAGCAAGGTATTGGAGACAGCCCTGTATTATCGGGAATATACCAGGTTCTTCAGTCGGGAGATCATCGTGGGATCGACCTACATAGGGCATGAAGATGCCGGTTACAAGAGCCGGTTTGATTCGGACCGGGCCCGTTTTGAGGAGGCGGAGCGTCTGATCCGGCTCTATGCAAGGGCCAGACTGGTCATCACGTCGCGGATCCATTGTGCCCTGCCGTGTCTGGGGCTCGAGACTCCGGTCGTATACATCGAAAAAGCGCGGGATGCCGAGGTCAGTTCCTGCCGCCTGGGAGGCCTGCGCGATTTCTTCAACCGGATGAAAATGGAGAACGGGAGGCTGATTCCCGATTTTGATCTGCCATTCCCCATAACCATGCGGAATATTCCGGTCAACAAGGATTCGTGGCGGCCTTACGCCGAGGCGTTGAAGCGTCGCTGCGAGGAGTTTGTGAAAGCGGACCGGAGGGCCTGAAATGCCTGCGGAAAGGAGGTAGCGGAACAGACTTAGGGCCTGTTCGTTGGCGTTCCTGCCGGCGGGACGGCGGCCCGAGAATAAAAAATCCAACCGGAGGCTGCACGCCGGAATAAAAACGAGTCAGACCCGCTGCGGCGAGTCTGACTCGAAACGTTTTGGCCGGTTCGGAAGATCCGAAAATCCTTTGCCGGCGCTCCTTCGGATGTCGAGGCGGAGCTATGACGGCCGTGAGGGTGTTTCCGGGCGCCCCTACTCCTTATCGCAGCTTTCGGGGATTTGTTCCTGCTGCCGTTGGCGCAGCTCGCGCCGGATGACCTGATGGATGCCGATGCAGGCCAGACCGCCGTAGACGATCGTGAGGATGATGAGCCACTTGATTTCGGGGAAGACCTCCGAAATCGAGGCGCCCATGGTCTGGATGCGGATGAAGCCGTCGACGCCGTGGCTGCTGGGCAGCAGCTGCCCCAGGTTGTAGAGCCACTCGGGAATGCCCTCGCGCGGGAACGAGACGCCGCTGACCATCAGCACGGGGATCGAAGTCCACAACATCAGCAGCAGCGAATTCTCGCGGTAGCGGAAGAGCGTCGAGGCGGCAATGCCCATGGCGATGCAGGCTGCGACGTAGGCTGTCAGGAAGATCCCGACGGTCCACGGATCGCCGTTCATCGGGAAGTGGAACAGCCGGTAGAGCAGCCCCAGTACGAGCGAGCACGTCACGGCGTAGATCAGTGCGTAGACCAGCGCCCGTCCCGCAACGATCGGAAGGGTCGACATGCGCCGCCGCCCTGCGGGGCAGAGTTTGTGGTAGAGCCCGAATTCGCGCCACGTGCCGCCGATCATGCCGATGCCGATAAGCATCGTCTGCTGGATGATGACCATGATGATGGCCGGCATGACGAAGGTTCCGTAGCCGAGATAGGGGTTGAAGAGGTTGTGCGACTGGTAGATGACGGGTTGCGTCGTAGCCTGTGCCTGCGGGATGTTGGCCCCCTTGGCCACCAGGCGCTGGAATTCGACCATGGCGCCGGTCTGACCGATCGAGGTGACGACCTCCTGGAAGACCTGCCGGTACATCAGGAAGTAGCTGGCGTCGCAGTAGATGGCCACGTTGGCCTGCTGCCCGCCGTAGAGGCATCGTTCGTAGTCGGCCGGAATGTAGACCACGCCGTAGATCTTGCGGGCGTTGAACAATTCGCGGGCCTCCTCCATCGATGCGGGGGTATAGGCGACGTAGGTATTCGGTCCGGCATTGAAGGCATCGATCAGGGCGCGGCTTGTCGGCGTGCGGCTCTCGTCGACCACGCCGATCGGGACGTTGCGCAGCACCTGCGATCCGTAGGCCAGCGAGTAGGCCGTGGCATAGATCAGCAGTGCAAAGACCAGAATCAGCACGACCCCCTTGTCGGTGAATACCGTGCGGAATTCGTTGCGAATGACGGCCCCGGTCTGCTGCCAGTAGGAGGCCATCTGTTTCGAAAAGCGACTCATATCACAACTTCCCCCAGAATTTTTCCTCCGTGGCGACGCGTTTCAGACGCGGCAGACAGAGCAGCGGTAAGACAATGAACAACAGCATCCATCCCAGATCGGGCAGCGAATAGACCCACGGCGTGCCGCGCAGCATCTGATCGACGAAGATGTCCGTGTAGTAGGTGAACGGGAAGATCCGGCTCACCCACTGCATGGGTTCCCACATGGCCATGATCGGGAACGTGAGTCCCGAGAAGGTGAAGGCCAGCACGGAGTATCCGCCGCCGATCGAGAGCGACAGACGCAGGTTGGCCAGCAGCGAGACGATCAGCACCGAGATCGACTGGTAGCCGAGGATGAAGAGCAGCGTGCCGAGGAGAATCACCGCGAGACTGCCGTTCAGCGGCGTACCGACCACCTTGAAGTTGATGATCAGCATCACCAGCGAGATGAGGAACATCCCTGCGGTGATCGGGGCCAGTTTGCCGACGAGAGCCGCCCAGATGGAACCGCCGCCCGTCTGGATCCAGTCGCGCGAAGTGGCGTTCTTGAGTTCGGTGCCGATGGAGAAGATGGTCACCATGACGACGAAGATCATCAGCATCATGGGCATGAAGCTCGGAGCCAGATAGTATCCGTAGTTGATGTGCGGATTGAACAACACGTGCTTGTCGAAGCGCACGGGCATCAGCTGTGCCATGGCCTGTGCCTCGGTCAGCCCCTGCTTCATGAGCAGCTGCAGCTGAATGCCGGCCGCGAAGGTGGTCACGGCCGTCTGGATATCCTTCGAGAGGAGACCGTTGACCGTGATGTTGGTTCCCGAAACGTAGTTTTCGAGGTGGGTCTGCGAGTTGCTCAGGATCGACTTCTCGAACGAGTCCGGGATCTGGACAATGGCCACGACCTTGCCTTCGCGCATGAGGCGTTCGCCCTCGGCCATGTCCTGAATGCCGTAGGAGACCATGGCCGTAGGGGTTTCGTCGATCATCTGCACGACCTTGCGCGAAAGCGTCGTGTTGTCCTCGTCGAGCACGGCGATCGGGACGTTGCGGATGGCTCCCTGCCCGAACAGAATGGCGAAGAACGAGAACGACACCACCGGGAGGATGACCATCAGTACGAGATACATCGGCTGATGGATCAACCGCCGGGTTTCGCGCCGGGCGACGGCACAGAGGTTCTGGAAGAATCCGGGCATTGCCTATTTGCCGATTTGGTCCCAGTTGACGAGTACGCTCATGCCGGGACGCATGTTTTCGACCTCGGAGACGGGCTTGGCCTTGATGGCGAAGGTGCGGATGTCAAACCCGCCCTGCGTCCGGGTTGCGGCCCAGGTGGCGAAGTCGGCCTGCGGGGCGATGTAGGTCACCTCGAGCTCCACGTCGGCATCCAGCGCCGGGACGTGTCCCGTGAAGTGCATGCCCGTCTTGATGCCGGGCAGCATCGTCTCCTTGACGTTGAAGGTGACCCACATGTCGCTCATGTCGAGGATCGCCACCACGGGATAGCCGCTGCCGACGAGTTCGCCCTGTTCGGCGATGATCGTCGACACCTCGCCCGTGACGGGCGAATAGACCATGGCGTCGCGGATGTAGGACTCTACCTCGCTGACGGCTCCTTCGGCCTGGCGGACGCGGGCTGCGGCGGCCTCCTTGTCCTCCTTGCGGGCGCCGTCCATGGCCAGATTGTATTGTGCCTTGGCGGCCTGGGCCGTGGCCTCCATGGCCTGGTAGTTGGCCGTGGCCTCATCGAGTTTCTGCGCAGGGATGACCCCCTGATTGTAGAGGTTCTGCACCCGGTCGAGCGTCTTGCGGGCCAGTTCGAGCCCGGCCTGCGCCTTCTGCCACATGTTCATGGCGGCCTCGATCTGCTGCACGCGGGCTCCGGCCAACGCTGCCTGATCCAGGGCCGACGCGGCGCTCTTCACGGCCTGCGCCTGCTGGAGTTTGGCATCCAGTTCGGGGGTCGAGAGCGTGTAGAGCAGCTGTCCCTTTTCGACCCGCTCGCCCTCTTCGACCTTCATGTCGTCGATACGTCCGGGGACCTTCGACGAAGCCTTGTAGGTGGTGCATTCGACCGTACCCTGAATCAGCATCGGGGTCCGCCTGTCGAGATACCAGCTGACCAGTACGACCGCCAGAATGATGACCAGTGCGGTCACGAGAATTCCGATAACGTTGTTTCGTTTCATATCGAGTCTGTATTATTTTTTGTCGAAAAGAATGGGACGGGCATCGCTGCGGCGGGCATAGGCGGCGAACTCCTCGCTGATGCCCGAAGCCTCGAGCAGCTGGGCCAGCAGCAGGTCGTAGTTGTAGGCGGCCTGCAGGCGTTCGGTGCGAACGGCGGCCAGATTCAGCTCGGCGTCGATCAGATCCGACGACGAACTCATCCCCTCGAGGAACGCCGCATTCTTCATGCGCAGATACTCCTCGGCGAAGGCCAGCGAAGCGTCGATCGAGGTCATCTGGTTGCGGTAGTTCATCATCTGGTTGTAGAGTTTCTCGACCAGTACCGAGACATCCTGTCCGGCCTTGTTCTGCAGTTCGCCGACGCGGCGCACGGTCTGCCGGGCGGCCGAGTACTTGTATTCACGGTTCAGACCGTCGAAGAGCTTGATGTTCACGCCGACTCCCACGGCCCACCGGGGGATGAACCCTGCCACCTGATAATTATAGAACGATCCGCCGCCCATGGCCACCACCTGCGGCAGGAATCCGGCCCGCTGGGCGCGCATCCCCTCCTCGGCCAACTGGCGTTTGAGCGAGACCTGCGTGAGCAGCGGGTTGCGGGCCTGTGCCAGATCCTGGTAATAGGCCAGCTCCTCGACTTCGGAGAGCATGAACATGGCCGTGACGGGCTGCCAGTCGTTCTCCTTGCCGAGGGTGTTCGACAGGGCGCTGGCGATGGTCTCGGCCTGCAGGCGGGCATTGGCCAGTTCGCGTTCGGCCTCGGCCATCTTGAACTCCACGTAGAGGAGTTCGCTCTGGGCGATCATGCCGTTTCGGGCCAGCGCCCGGGCATCCTCCAGGTGGCGGCGCACGCCGTCGACGACCTGCTGCCGCACGAGGACGACCTGACGTGCCAGCGCCAGTCCGAAGTAACGTTCGACGAGCTCCGAGATCAGCGCGTTGCGGGTCTGGTTGCCCTGTTCGACGGCCGTCTTTTCATTGATCTTCGCGGCACGGTTGGCGGCGTTGATCTTGCCGCCCATCCAGATCGGGAGGGTCACCTCGCCGCCGACGAATCCGAGGCTCTGGTCCTGCAGCGTGAGGAACCAGTCGGCATTCATCATCGGGTTGAGCAGCCCCTGGATTCCCTGCAGCAGCGCCGGGTCGGTGATGATTCCGCTGCCGAGCACCTTGCCCGTAAAATCCTTGACGGGCCCCTTCATGTCGTTGAAGTCGAGTCCGATGTCCTTCTGCATGTAGGCGTAAGCGCCCGTGAGGTTGATCTGCGGCATGCGCAGACCGATTGCGGCGCGACGTTCCTGCTGTGCGGCCCGCTCCTCGTAGGCGGCGGCCTTCAGAGCGGGATTCTCGGTCAGGGTCACGGTGATCGCCTCCTCGAGGGAGATCATCTGTCCCGAGGACTGGGCGAAGAGGGGCGCCGGGCCCGCCACCGAAGCCGCAAGGAGGATCGTAAAAGCTTTTTTCATAGGTTGAAAATCTTTGATTCCGCAAATATAGGCAATCCGGCGGCAAGAATTGCGCCTGACCGGCATTTTAGAACATTTTTAGTCCATAACGAACACAAATCGTACCGAATCAACGTTCCAGATGGGCATTGGCCTTGCGTACGGCCTGCGCCAGCTCGGGGTAGACCCTCACGTCGACACCGGCTTCTCGAAGTTGCTGAGCGCCCTGACATTGCACGAAACAGTCGGGTTCGTAGGCCGCAAAGACCACGCGCGCGAATCCGTAGCGGAGGATCAGCTGCGTACAGCTTTCGGGTTCGCTGCTGCGCTTCGAGCAGGGCTCCATCGAGGAGTAGATCGCCGCACCGTGCAGATCGGCTCCGGCACCGGCTGCCAGGGCTTTGGCCAGGGCCTCCTGTTCGGCGTGATGCGTGGGTGAGGTTTCGTGGGTGTAGCCCGTGAAGGTGCGGCCGTCGCGCAGGACGATCACCGCCCCCACGCAGTAGCACGAATCGCAGGGCGTGCAGCGGAAAGCCTCCTGCGTGGCACGCGTCAGCCATACCAGATCCTCCTTTCGGGTGTCGGGGTGCAGAACGGCCGTCAGCACCTCCATGCCTCCGAGGTTCTCCGTCGTGCACCAGGCCTCCTTGGGCGGTTCGAAGAGGAATTGCGCGCCGCCCTGCGCTTCGCCGAGATGCAGGGCCGGATTGACCGCCTGCCGCACGACATCGGCCAGCCCCGCGTCGAGAAACATGCGCAGGACCTCGGCGCCGCCCTCGACCAGCAGGCTTCCGATGCCGCGCCGTTCGAGTTCGGTGACCACGAAGGCGGCCGTCAGCGGACCATGGCTTGAGATAACCGTCGCAAAGGGCTCGATCGCAGGGAGTTCCCGCTCCGAGAATACGTACCGGTCGGCATCGCCCTCGGTGAAGAACTTCATCGCCGGATCGAGTCTTCCCGAACGCGTTACGGTCACTTTGGTCAGATCGGGGCGCAGCCCGTCGGTCATGCGCCGGAGCCGTGCGTCGGGATTGTGCAGCAGCAGGGCCGGATTGTCGCGGCGCAGCGTTTCGGCGCCGACCAGAATGGCGTCCTGCCGGGCCCGCAGGCGCAGAACCTCCGCCCAGTCTTCGGGCGTGGAGATCATCAGCCGCCGGTTGCTCCGGTCATCGAGGTATCCGTCGGCCGTCGTGGCAAAGGAGAGGGTTATTCGCATCGCTTCAGGGTAAAGAGTGTGACTTCGGGCCAGGCGCCGAGACGCATCGGATAGGCGACGTATCCCGTGCCGTCGTTGATATAAAGGGTGTGCCGCCCCTCGTCGTAACGGCCGCTCCAGCGGTCGTAGATCCACCGGGCGGGCGACCAGCCGCGCCCCCAGGGACGGATCTTGAACTGCATCGAATGAACATGTCCCGAGAGGGTCAGATCGCCGCGTCCGGCCGCCGTGACCAGCTCCCAGAGCTGCGGCAGATGGACCAGCGTGATGTTGTACGACGATTCGGGTACGCCCGCATAGATTTCGGGCAGGTTGTCGGCCGGCAGATGGCGGTCGTGACGGCGCTTGCGCAGGGCCGGGTCGAACGAGATGCCCGTGAGCGAGATGCTGTCGCCGCCGCGCCGCAGATAGACGGTCGTATCCTCCAGCACGCACCACCCCATCGCCCGCTGCCGTTCGACGACCGTACGGGCTTCGACATCGGCCGGGAAGCGGATCGAATCGCGGATGTAGGTGCCGACGTCGTGGTTGCCCGTCACCGACCAAACCGGCCCCTCGATGCGCTGCAGCAGGGCCATTGTCTGAGCGTCGAGCTCCGCCGAACGGATGTTGACCAGATCGCCCGTGAAGAAGACGGCATCGGGATGCAGCGCATTGATCGTATCGGCGAGCCGGGTGAGTTCGCGTTCGGGCCGCACGAGTGCCCCGACGTGGGCGTCGGAGAACTGCACGAAACGGAATCCGTCGAAGACTGCGGGGATGCGGTCGGAGCAGATCTCGACCCGGTTCACGCGGATTCGCGTGCGTCCAAGGGTGGTGCCCCACACCAGAAAGAGTGTCAGCAGGGCGGCCAGCGCCACTCCCGTGCGGCGCAGTTTCAGGAAGTGGAACACATAGTAGAGCAGCCGCGGGATGACCGTGACGATCCATGCCCAGATGAGCCACATGTAGAGGGTCATCAGAGCCGGAGAGTTATCGCGGCTCACGGCTCCGACAAGCGCCGAGACCAGCGGCAGCGCATCGGTTGCCAGGGCCCAGCCGATCAGAACCCGACGTGCGGGGGTTCCGCGGCGGCGCTGACGGCGGAAATGGATCCAGTCGGCCGCAAAAGCAGCCAGGGTAAGTATCAAAGTCACTGTCAGAAGCATCTTTCCATCCAGTTTGTTTGTATGTATTATATATAACTATAACGGTGTAGCCCGGAAAATCGTATTGCTGCCGAGCCTTTCGGCAAAGGGGTATCCGTCGGCCGGGATTCAGCGGCCTTTTCGCCGTGAAGCGGTCTCTTGACCCCTTGTGAGCCGATTCGGCCCCCTCCGAAACGTGGCATCGGAACGCCTTATCCCGAGCCCCGGGAAACAAAGATAGAAAAATTTGCAGAGCTCCGAAATTTCTTTGGCATATAACTTGCGAAATTGCCGGTGAACATCAACTCCTTGAGAACGGGAAAGAACATTAACGAAACCATTTTTACAGGCTTATGAAAACATTCCGACTTCTTCTTGTCGCCCTGCTGCTTGCGGGCACGGCCTCGGCCCAGCGTCACGAACGCCGGGCCATGCGCGGAGACTATTCTCCGACGGTCTATCTCATCTCGCTGCATCAGACCGATACGATCTACTATTCGCCCTCGGCGGTTCAGCGGGCCGTGGCGATGAACAACCAGGCGATGAACCAGGCCACACAGGATTATCTTGATACGCATCGACCCGGTTTCCAGCAGGTTGAGAAGCCCCAGTTCATCTTCGCCACGAAGAACAACCGCTTCTCGTTTGCATTGGGCGGTTTCGTGCAGTTGCGCGCCGGCTACGACTTCGAGGGTATCTCGAACAACCTCGACTTCATTCCCTACGACATCTCGACCACGAGCAGCTATGATACGCGCCAGAAACTGATCATGGATGCCTCGACTTCGCGGCTCTACATGAAGGCCGTGACGAATACCGCAACGCTGGGACGTGTGGTGATCTTCATGGATGCCGACTTCCGCGGCGGGGCTCCGGGCAGCTATACGCCGCGAGTGCGTTCGGCCTACGTCTCGATGCTGGGCTTCACGCTGGGCCGCGACGTAACGACCTTCTGCGATCTGACGGCCGCCCCTATGACCATTGATTTCCAGGGTCCGAACGCCTACAACTTCAACTTCGCAACGATGATCCGTTACGAGAAGACGTTCGCCCGCGACCACATGACCTTCGGTATTGCGGCCGAGATGCCCAACGTCAGCGGTACTTACAACGACAATTTCGCCTCGCTGCGCCAGCGGGTTCCCGACGTGCCGCTCTACCTGCAGTATGCCTGGGGAGCCGACCGCGACAGCCATATCCGGGCATCAGGCGTCCTGCGCAACATGTATCTGCACAACCTGCGCACGGGCAACAACACCTCGCTGCTGGGCTGGGGCGTTCAGTTCAGCGGTACGATCAAGACCTGCCGATGGCTGCGCCTCTTCATGAACGGCGTCTACGGCGAGGGTATCACCCCCTATATCCAGGATCTCACCGGCTCGGGACTCGACTTTACGCCCAATCCCGAAAATGCCGGACAGATTCAGACCATGCCGATGTGGGGCTGGCAGCTTTCGGCCCAGTTCAACCTCACGCCGCGTCTCTTCCTTTCGTGCGGCAGTTCGGTGGTGAACGTCGAGAAGAAGAACGGCTACTATGCCGCCGATGAATACAAACAGGGACAATACATGTTCGGCAACATCTTCTATGCGCTCAATTCGCGTTGCCGCATTGCCGCCGAGTATCTCTACGGTACGCGCACGGACATGAACGACAACGAAGGTCATGCCAACCGGGCTCAGGTGATGCTGCAGTATAATTTCTAAACTCCCGAACGGATTCTCTTGGAGACGGCCCCCACTTGTGCGGGGCCGTTTTTTGTCGGCAGCACCCGACGGAGCGTTTTCCCGACGGGTTCGACCCCGAAAAACGGGTTTTCATTTGTCTCGGCGCCGGCCTTTTCGTATCTTTGCTCCCGAACCTCCGCCGAAGGCCCCTGCCCGGGAGCCCGACGCGGCCCAACCCGACCCGAACGATGGAAGAACTCAATACGCCGATTGCCGACTGGCTCTCCGGCCTGGGCTGGAGCCCGGTACAGATCGAATGGACCACCCGCACGCTGCTGCTGGCCGGTGTGGTGCTTCTTTCGTGGCTGGCGGCCAAACTCTTTCGATGCCTGATCGCCCCGGCGCTGCAGCGCCTCAGCCAACGCACCAAAGCCATGTGGGACAACTATCTGTTCAACGACCGGATGATGCGGTCGATGGCCCGGCTGATCCCGCCGATCATCTGGTACATGCTGCTCGGAGCGGTGCTCTACGATATGCCCGTGGCATTGGATCTCGCACGCAAGGTGTGCCTGATCTATCTGATCGTGGCGGTGCTGATGCTGCTGAGCGCCTTTCTGGACACGCTGCATGAGATCTCGACCCAGCATGAGTCGCTGCGCAACCGCCCGCTGAAGGGAATCTATCAGATGATCAAGCTGCTGGCCTTCTGTGTCGGGGCGATTCTCATCGTGAGCATTCTGATCGGCCGCGACGCCACGACGATCCTGGCCGGACTCGGGGCTTCGGCCGCCGTCCTGATGCTGATCTTCCGCGACAGCATCCTGGGGCTGGTGGCCGGCGTGCAGCTGTCGGCCAACGACATGCTGCGTCCGGGCGACTGGATCACGATGCAGAAGTACGGCGCCGACGGCTTCGTTACGGAGGTGACCCTCACGACGGTCAAGATCCAGAACTTCGACAAGACGATCACGACGATTCCGCCCTATGCGCTGGTGAGTGATTCGTTTCAGAACTGGCGCGGAATGCGTGAGGCCGGAGGACGGCGCATCAAGCGTTCGCTGTTCATCGATGCCTCGACGGTACGTTTCTGCACGGCCGACGAATTGGAGTCATTGCGGCGGAAAGGGCTTCTGGAGACCGAATCCGCAACGGACGGGCAACCGGTTGTCAATCTGTCGGTTTTCCGGGATTATATCCGTTGCTGCATGAAGCGCAATCCAGGCATCCACCCCGATCTGATGCAGATGGTCCGAATGTTGCAGCCTACGTCCGAGGGACTTCCGCTCGAGGTCTACTGCTTCACGCGTACGACGGAGTGGACCGCCTACGAGGCGCTGCAGTCGGAGATTTTCGATCACCTGCTGGCCGTGCTTCCGGAGTTCGGGCTGCGACTCTATCAACGCCCCTCGGGCGAGGACCTGCGTGCACTTCGCGAAAAGATGGAGATAAACCACTGAAAATAACTGTCAGTCAGAAATCATGGACTTTCTTGCGCAATACAATCTGACGGGACTGGTGATCGGCATTGCCACGTTCCTGATCATCGGGCTGTTTCATCCGTTGGTCATCAAGGGCGAATACTACTTCGGGGTGAAGATCTGGTGGATCTTCCTCGTCATGGGGCTGGCGGCCATCGCCGGCTCGATTGCCGTAAGGCACATTCTGTGGTCGACGCTGCTGGCCGTCTGGGGCGCCTCGTCGCTCTGGTCGATCGGCGAACTCTTCGAACAGCGGCAACGCGTCGCCAAGGGGTGGTTTCCGAAGAATCCCCGGCGAAACGCTCCGGAATCATCCCGCCAATAACCGCCCCGGCCAGGAACTACCCTGCCGGTTCGATCCTGCCGCAACCCGAATCCCGCAACCCGAACCCCGAACCCCGAAATCCCAGTACTGAAGATGACCCTGCGCCGAATCCGACCGCTCGCTTTCCTGCTGATTCTGGCAATATGCTGTACCCCTGCGGGACGTCCCGTCGAACACGCCGCACAACCGGACGGATGGTCCGGACCGGGACGCGTGCCGCCGCCCCAGCGGGTGCGCTTGTGGTTCGGCGGTGATGTCATGCAGCATCTGCCGCAGGTCGAGGCGGCCCGCCGCGGCACGGGTTTCGACTATGGCCCCGTTTTTGCAGCTCTGGCTCCCCGGATGCAGGCGGCCGACCTGGCGGTTGTCAATCTCGAAACGACGCTTACCCGCACGGCCCGCTATACGGGCTATCCGCTCTTCCGTTCGCCCGTAGCGCTGGCCGACGCCCTGCGCGAGGCGGGGGTCGATGTGGCCGTGATGGCCAACAACCACTTCTGCGACGGCGGAGCCGACGGAATCCGAACCGGCATCGAGGAGTTGGACCGTTGTGGAATCCGACATACGGGAGTCTTTGTGGACAGTGTTGATTATCGGCAGAACAACCCGCTTTACCTCACGCGCCACGGCATACGGATTGCGCTGGTCAACTACACGTACGGTACCAACGGCATGCCCGTTCCGCAGGGGATGATCGTCAACCGGATCGACACGCTGCAGATGGCGCGGGATCTGGCGGCGGCACGGCGTCGGGGTGTCGATCTGATCGTCGCCTGCCTCCACTGGGGTGTGGAATACGAACGGCGGGCAAACGCCTCGCAGCGGCAGTTGGCCGCCTTCCTGCGCCGCCAGGGGGTCGCCGTGGTGGTCGGAAGCCATCCCCACGTGGTGCAGCCCTGGGAGGCGGACTCCTCGCACGTGGTGCTCTACTCGCTGGGAAATCTGGTCTCGAACCAGCGCCGCCGCTACACCGACGGCGGTCTGGTGGCCGAAGTCGAGGCCGTGCGCCATCCCGACGGCCGGATGACGTGCCGTCTGGAGACGACGCCCGTCTGGGTGGCCCTGCCCCGCTACCGCATCCTGCCGCCCGAAGCGGCCGACACGATGTCGCTGCCGGCGGCCTACGGACTGTTCAGGGCCGACGTCGAGGCTCTGACCGCATCCAGAAGCGAGTATAAGAGAAGCAAATAGAGGCATAAAAACTACCGATCGGAATTTTTTGGCGAAGTGTCGGAAAATCGCTTATCTTTGCACAAGGAACCAAACAGACGAACATTAACACACTTAAACATTATAGTTATGGAAAAGAGCATCAAAGGTACGCGAACCGAACAGAATCTGTTGAAGGCATTTGCCGGCGAGAGCCAGGCCCGCAGCCGTTACGTCTTCTTCTCGAGCAAGGCCAAAAAGGAGGGTTACGAACAGATTGCCGGCGTCTTCGCCGAGACGGCCGAGCAGGAGAAGGAGCACGCCGAGCGTTTCTTCAAGTTCCTCGAGGGCGGTGAAGTGACCATCACGGCCAGCTACCCCACCGGTCCGATCGGCACCACGGCCGAGAACCTGTTGGCTGCCGCGAAGGGTGAGAATGAAGAGTGGGACGTGCTCTACCGCGAATTTGCCCAGGTGGCCGACGAGGAGGGTTTCTCCGAGATTGCCGCAGCGTTCCGCATGATTTCGATCGTCGAGGCCGAGCACGAGCGCCGTTATCTGAAGCTGCTGAGCCGCCTCACGGACGGCAACTTCTTCAAGCGCGACGGCAAGATCTGGTGGCAGTGCCGCAACTGCGGTTTCATCATCGAGGCCGAGGAGGCTCCGAAGCTCTGCCCGGCGTGCAAGCACCTGCAGTCGTACTTCGAACCCAAGAAGGAGAACTATTGATTCATCGCACGGCCGGTTCCGCAGCGGTTCCGGCATCGGGTCCCGTTCCTCGCCGAGGAGCGGGACTTTTTGTTGGGGCGTACGGTGTCGGCGGCTGGAGGCTCCGTGTGGTGACCGTCGCCTCGGAGGGGTGCGTTGTGGCCGCATGGGCGGATCAAGGGCTGCATGCGGAGCTCCGGAAGGCGGCGGCGTCGGGCCCGGCGACGGTGAAGCCTCGGTTGCATCCCTTCTTGAGGCGACACCGTCGGGTGAATCGGGATACATGCACAAATATTCAGCCTTCAGAAGGGGGAAAATCCGGAATTTCTCCGTATCTTTGACGGAAAATCGCAAAAATCACGAAAACATATATGGCAGACGAAAAAATCATCTTCTCGATGGTCGGCGTAAGCAAGACCTTCCCCAATCAGAAACGGGTACTGAACAACATCTATCTCTCGTTCTTCTACGGGGCCAAGATCGGTATCATCGGTCTGAACGGCGCGGGTAAGTCCACGCTCATGAAGATCATCGCCGGCATCGACAAGAACTACGAGGGCGAAGTGGTCTTCTCGCCCGGATACACGGTGGGCTACCTCGAGCAGGAACCCAAACTCGACGACTCGAAAACCGTCCGCGAGGTGGTCGAAGAGGGATGCGCCTCGACGGTCGCCCTGCTGAAGGAGTACGAGGAGATCAACATGAAGCTCTGCGAGCCGATGGACGACGATACGATGGCCCGTCTGATCGAACGTCAGGGCGAACTCTACGAGCAGATCGACCATGTCAACGGCTGGGAGTTGGACAGCGTGCTGGAGCGTGCGATGGATGCGCTGCGCTGCCCCGATCCGGATCAGTCGGTGAAGGTGCTCTCGGGTGGTGAGCGCCGCCGCGTGGCGCTGTGCCGCCTGCTGCTGCAGCAGCCCGACGTGCTGCTTCTGGACGAGCCCACGAACCACCTCGATGCCGAGTCGATCGACTGGCTGGAGCAACACCTGCGCCAGTACAAGGGTACGGTGATCGCCGTGACGCACGACCGTTACTTCCTGGACAACGTCGCCGGCTGGATCCTCGAACTGGACCGCGGCGAGGGCATTCCCTGGAAAGGCAACTACTCGGGATGGCTCGAGCAGAAGACCAAGCGCATGGCCATGGAGGAGAAGCAGGAGTCGAAGCGCCGCAAGACGCTCGAACGCGAGCTGGAGTGGGTGCGCATGTCTCCGTCGGGCCGCCACGCCAAGTCGAAGGCGCGTCTGTCGGCCTACGACAAACTGATGAACGAGGATACGAAGCAGAAGGAGGAGAAGCTCGAGATCTTCATCCCGAACGGCCCGCGTCTGGGCGACGTGGTGATCGAGGCGCACGATGTCTCGAAGGCCTTCGGCAACCGCGTGTTGTACGAGCATCTGGAGTTCTCGCTGCCGCCCGCCGGCATCGTCGGCGTCATCGGCCCCAACGGAACGGGCAAGACCACGCTCTTCCGCATGATCATGGGCCTCGAACAGCCGACGAGCGGTTCGTTCCGCGTGGGCCCCACGGTCAAACTGGCCTACGTCGATCAGCAGCACAAGTCGATCGACCCGGAGAAGACGGTCTTCGAGGTGATCTCGGGCGGTGCGGACCTCATCACGCTGGGCAACCGGCAGGTCAACGCCCGCGCCTATGTCGCGCGGTTCAACTTCTCGGGCGCCGATCAGGAGAAGAAGTGCGGCATGCTCTCGGGCGGCGAACGCAACCGTCTTCACCTGGCCCTGGCGCTCAAGGAGGAGGGCAATGTTCTGCTGCTCGACGAGCCGACGAACGACATCGACGTCAATACGCTGCGGGCGCTGGAGGAGGGTCTCGAAAACTTCGCCGGGTGTGCGGTCGTCATCTCGCACGACCGTTGGTTCCTGGACCGCATCGCCACGCACATCCTCTCGTTCGAGGGCGACTCGAAGGTGGTCTTCTACCAGGGCACCTACTCTGAATACGAGGCCTGGAAACGGGCCCAGGGCGGCGATACGGAGCCCCACCGTGTGAAGTACAAGAAACTCATGGCCTGATAAAATGCGCATCGCAGCCTTTTTCCTGCTCTGCCTGGGGCTTTTCTCATGCGGGATGCCGGCCAATCGTCCGGTCGATGTGTTTGTCTGGGACCAACTCCTTGCCCACGAAGATCCGAACCAGGTGGAACCGGTCGGAAAGTGCGATGTCGACGGATTCCTCGCCGAAATGGAACGGTTCCCCTGGCACGATCAGGCGGACGAGGCGCTGAAGATCAGAAAAAACTCCCCTACCCTGTCGGTGACGGATTTGAAGTCTGACCGTTCGTTTTTCATTTCGCCTGCCGTTGACGACAAGGGCCGGTTGGGCTATTTCGTCGGATATGTCTATCCCGGAGAGGAGGGAACGCGGGCACGGCGCTACGTGAACATGTATGAGGTGGAACAAATGGAGGCGATCCGCGAAATGGTCGTCCTGTTCTTCCGACGCGATGAGGTGGCATTGAAGCGCCTGCTCGGGAAGTTCCCCAAATACATGGATGCCCGGGATAACACCGATTGGGAAAAATACCTGAAAATGAAACAAAAATTCATATAGTATAGTATGTCACAACAGAAACCTTCCATACCCAAGGGTACGCGCGACTTCTCCCCGGCGGAGATGATGCGCCGCCAGTATATCTTCGACACCGTGAAGCGGGTCTTCCGTACCTACGGATTCGCTCCGCTGGAGACCCCGGCCATGGAGAACCTCTCGACGCTGCTGGGCAAATACGGCGACGAGGGCGACAAGCTCCTCTTCAAGATCCTCAATTCGGGCGACTACGCCGCGGGGCTGACGGACGACGAGGTGCGTCAGGCCTCGAAGATCTGCGAGAAGGGATTGCGCTACGACCTGACGGTCCCCTTCGCCCGCTACGTCGTGCAGCATCAGGGCGAGTTGACCTTCCCCTTCAAGCGTTACCAGATTCAGCCCGTCTGGCGAGCCGATCGTCCCCAGAAGGGCCGCTATCGCGAGTTCTACCAGTGCGACGTCGATGTAATCGGCACGCGTTCGCTGTTGTGCGAGGTCGAACTGGTGGAGATCGTCGAGCGGGTCTTCAAGGCGCTGGGCATCCGCGTGGCGCTGAAGATGAACAACCGCAAGATCCTCTACGGCATTGCCGAGGCCATCGGCCATGCCGACAAGATGATGGATATCACGGTAGCCATTGACAAGCTCGAAAAGATCGGGCTGGAGAACGTCAAGGCCGAACTCCTCGAACGCGGTCTGGAGCAGACGGCGGTCGACCGACTTCAGCCGATTCTCGAACTGAGCGGCGACAATCACCAGAAGCTCAGTCAGCTGCGTGAGGTGCTGGCTGCGTCGGAGACCGGTCTGAAGGGCATCGAAGAGATGGAGACCATCTTCGGACATGTCGAGCGGCTGGGGATCGACCTCCAGGTGGAGCTCGACCTTTCGCTGGCACGCGGTTTGAACTACTATACGGGAGCCATCTTCGAGGTCAAGGCGCTGGATTTTGCCATCGGTTCGATCTGCGGAGGCGGCCGCTACGACGATCTGACCGGTATTTTCGGTCTGCCCAATCTCTCGGGCGTGGGCATCTCGTTCGGCGCCGACCGCATCTACGACGTGATGACCGGGCTCGGACTCTTCCCCGAAGAGGTGAACTGCACAACCCGGGTGCTTTTCACGAATCTCGGAACGGCGGAACAGGCCGCCGTGCTGCCGCTGTTGCGCACGCTGCGCGGTGAGGGGATCTCGGCCGAAATCTATCCCGAAGCCGGAAAGATGAAGAAGCAGATGGAGTATGCCAACCGCCGCGCAATCCCCTATGTGGTGATCGTCGGATCACAGGAGATCGAGGCCGGAGCCGCTACGGTCAAGGATATGCGTTCGGGCGAGCAGCGGCAGGTGCCCTTCGCGGAACTCGTGCAAGCGTTGTCCTGACAGGCTGATTCGGGGCTCCGCATGCGGGGCCCCTTCCTTTTAGATAAGTAAGTACGGAATCATGCGAAAAATTTGGATCATTCTGCTGTGTCTTTGCGGTGTGTCGACGCTGTCGGCCCAGGAGACACTCTCGGAGCAGGAGCTGCGGCAGGAAAATCTGCAGCAGTTTCAGAAACTGGCACAGGTCTACCGCTACCTCATGGGGCTCTATGTCGATGACGTGGAGATGAAGCCCGTGGTCGAGGGGGCCATTCGGGGCATGCTCGAGGAGCTGGATCCCCACTCGGCCTATCTCGATGCGGAGGAGATGCGCGGTGTCACGGAGAGTTTCGAAGGCGAATTCAGCGGCATCGGTGTGGAGTTCAATGTCCTGCGTGACACGATCATCGTCGTGAATACGATCGCCGGAGGTCCGGCCGAGCGGGTCGGCGTGCGCGCCAACGACCGCATCGTGCGTATCGACACGTTGCAGGCCGTGGGCATGACCCGCACGGAGGTCCCCAAACACCTGCGCGGCAAGACCGGTACGAAGGTCGAAATCGATGTCGTCCGTCACGGTACGCCCGGGCAGCTCCACTTTGTAATCGTACGCGACAGGATTCCGCTCAATACCGTCGATGCCGCCTACCGCGTCGGCGACGACATCGGATACATCAAAGTCAACCGTTTCGGGCATACCACCATGGATGAATTCCGCGAGGGGTACCGGAAGATGGGCCGTCCGCAGAAGATGATCCTCGATCTGCGCGGAAACGGGGGCGGTCTGCTCGAACAGGCCATCGAAATGGCCGGATTCTTCCTGCCGCGCGGCGCCACGATCGTCTCCACCGAGGGACGGGCCATTCCCGCTTCGTCGTTCCGGGCACAGGCAAACGGCGAAGACCTGACGGGCGGTCTGGTGGTGCTGATCGACGAATCGTCGGCCTCGGCCTCGGAGATTGTCTCCGGAGCCATTCAGGACTGGGACCGCGGCGTCATCATCGGTCGCCCGAGCTTCGGAAAGGGGCTCGTGCAGCGGCAGATCGGACTCTCGGACGGCTCGGCCGTGCGCATCACCGTGGCCCGTTACCATACCCCCTCGGGTCGCGTCATCCAGCGCCCCTACGAAAACGGAAAACGCCGCGAATATTACCTCGACCATCTGCGCCGTTACGACGACGCGGTGCGGGATTCGCTCGACGCCCGGGCTCCGGAATTCCGTACGCTCCGCACCGGCCGCATCGTTTACGGCGGTGGCGGAATCCGTCCCGACATCCTCGTCGAGGCCGATACGACCGGCTATTCGGACTATTATGCCGAATTGATTCGCCGGGGTGTTGTGGCCGAATTCGTTAACGACTGGCTCGACCGTTCGCGCGATTCGCTCTCGCGTGCTTTCCCGACGTTCGAAAGTCTGGATGCCGGGTTTGAACCCTCCGGTGAGCTTCTCGGAAAACTTGCTGATTTGGGCGCCAAACGAGGCGTAAATTTCGATAAGAAGGGATTCGAAATCTCCAGCCGGTTGATGGGAGTGCAGTTGAAAGCGCTTGCCGCTCAGCGACTTTTCGGCATGGAGGCCTATTTCCGCGTGATCAATCCCCGCCTGAGCCCCGCCTATCGGCAGGCCGTAGCCCTTCTCCAGGCGTGGGATCAACGGGGCAAACCCTTGCTCGATCTCAAAAAATAGAGGCGGAAGTTTGGTGCTTTGTAAACTTTTTCGTATATTCGTATATACGAATCCGACGAGCAAGACCGTCGGAGCTAACTAAAAACAAAGTCCCATGTTAACCCCAACCCAACCGCGACGCGAAAACGAGGATTATGGAGATCAGATTCTCTCCAAGGCCGTTAAGGCCGGCCGTCGCACCTATTTCTTCGATGTCAGGGCTACACGCGGCGACGATTGGTTCCTGACCATTACCGAAAGCCGTAAGATTACGGCACCCGACGGTTCGTCCTCCTACGACCGTCACAAGATCTTCCTCTACAAGGAGGATTTTACCAAATTTTCGGAAGGTCTCGGTGAGGTCGTCGACTTCATTCGCCGTAGCAAAGGGATTCCCGAACCGGCGAAATGAGTCCCGTGGCCCCACGGAACAGAGGCTCTTCGGCCAATGGGCCGAAGAGTCTCTGTTTTTGCCGAAGCGCCGGGTGCGTATGACCCCTTCCTTTTGTTTTGTCCATATTTTTCGTATCTTTGCCTCCCGATGAATCCGGCCCCGGGCGACGTTCGCCCGCCGGAGGGTGGCCGGCATGGCACAGCCGCGTGGTCCGCTTCCGCAGGTCCGGATGATAAACGGTTAAACTGCCATTATGAAATTTTCTCGTATATGAAATTTTCTCGTAACCTCATTCTTGCCCTCAAGGGGTGTGCCATGGGAATGGCCGACGTGGTGCCCGGCGTCTCGGGCGGTACGATCGCCTTCATCTCGGGCATCTACGAAGAGCTCCTCAATTCGATCCGCAGCATCAATCTTACGGCCGTGAAGCTGCTGTTCCGGGGACGTTTCGGCGAATTCTGGCGCCACATCAACGGCGGCTTCCTGCTGTCCGTGCTGCTGGGTATCGCCGTGGCCATCTTCTCGCTGGCCCGGCTGATGATCTATCTGCTCGAATACCACCCGATCGCCATCTGGTCGTTCTTCTTCGGACTGATCATCGCCTCGGCCCTGCTCGTGGCCCGGCAGATCGGCCGCTGGAGCTGGCGGACCGTTCTTTCGTTCCTGGTCGGGGCCGCCGTGGCGTGGTGGATCACCGTCGCCTCGCCGACGCAGACCCCCGACGACTGGTGGTTCGTGATGCTCTCGGGCGCCATTGCCATCTGCGCCATGATCCTCCCGGGAATTTCCGGCGCCTTCGTCCTGCTGCTGCTGGGCAAATACCAGTTCATCATGGAGGCGGTCGCCAATCTGGATATTCCGATCATCGTGATCTTTGTGGTCGGGGCCCTGGCCGGCATTCTGGCCTTCTCGCACCTGCTCTCATGGCTGCTCAGGAACTGGCACGATCTGACGGTCGCCCTGCTGATGGGTTTCATGGTCGGATCGCTCAACAAGGTCTGGCCCTGGAAGCAGGTCGTTGAAACCTACGTCGACAGCCATGGCCAGGTGCAGCCGCTCATCGAGAGCAACATCTCGCCCGCGACCTTCGAGACCCTGTACGACAAGCCTGCCCTGCTCTCCGAAGCCATCATCCTCTGCATCGTGGGATTCCTCGTGATCTACGGCATCGAGGTACTGGCCCGCATCGTTGCCAAGAAAAACGAGAAATAATGAGACGTTTCGGACTGATCGGCCGCCCGCTGGGTCATTCGGCTTCGGCGGCCTACTTTACCGAAAAATTTGCCCGCGAGGGGCTCTCGGATCATGCGTATGCTCTGTATGAACTGCCTTCGATCGAGGCGCTGCCCGGTCTGCTGGAGCAGCATCCGGACCTTTGCGGACTCAACGTCACGATTCCCTACAAACGCGAGGTGATCCGCTATCTGAACGCCGTATCGCCCGAGGCACGGGCCATCGGGGCGGTGAACTGCATCCGCCGCACGCCGGATAAGGGCCTCGAGGGATTCAATACGGATATCATCGGGCTGCGCGAAGCGCTGAGCGAGTTGCTGGGGCTGGCCGAACCCGAGGAGGCGCTGATTCTCGGCACGGGCGGAGCGTCGCAGGCCGTGCAATATGCGTTGGCCGAGCGGGGAATCCCCTTTGCGCTGGTTTCGCGCGATGCGGCCAAGGGGAACTACACCTACGATAACCTGCCGTGTGAGGTGGTCGGGCGCAGCCGGCTGATTGTCAATGCATCGCCCGTAGGGACCTACCCCAACGTCGACGAGGCGCCGCGCATCCCCTACGCCTACATTACGCCGGAACACTACCTGCTGGATCTGGTCTACAATCCCGAGGTGACACGGTTCCTCGACTACGGACGGCAGCGCGGCGCGCACGTGCTGAACGGACGCACGATGTTCGTCGAACAGGCCGAGGCTTCGTGGCGGATCTGGAACGGACTGGAGGAGCGCTGATCAGCCCTGCTGCGACCCCGAAAGCGATTGCCGAAGGCACAAAGGCTTCATCCCGTCAGGGGTGAAGCCTTTTTTCATCACTTCGCAGTTCGCACTATCTGTGCTGCAGCAACATTTGGGCGCTCTCCAGATCCTCCTTGCGGACGACGACCTGCGCAGGCATAGTGCCGATGGGATAGATGGCCGACATGTATTCGTTGCGGATCGTCGACCAGATCCCCGCGCTGTCGAGCATCGACTTGGCAATCTCGGCTTCGGTAACGGTGTTGTATTCCGCCAATACAACCAACGAGTCGTCTTGCATAATCTTTCTTTTTTGGTTCGGTAGTTAAAGTTAAGCAATTTGTTGATAAAATACAAGAACAGCCCCGGGAATTCTCTGTAAATATCGTTATCTTTACAACGCTAAAATTTCCGGAAAATGTCCCAATTCGTACATCTTCACGTACATACGCAATACTCGATCCTCGACGGCCAGGCCAGCATCCCCAAGTTGGTCGACAAGGCCATCGCCGACGGTCAGCCCGGCATTGCCGTGACCGATCACGGCAACATGTTCGGCATCAAGGAGTTCTACAACTACGTCAAGAAGGTCAAGGGCAAATTCAAGGACAAGGCCGCGGAATGCGAAGCCCGTATCGCCGCCCTGCGCGACGGATCGGAGACGGTCGATGATCCCCAGGCCGAGATCGCCAAGTGCGAAAAACAGCTCGAGGAGCTGCACCGCAAGATGGCCTTCAAGCCCATCATCGGCTGCGAGGTCTACGTCGCCCGCCGCTCGCTCCACGACAAGGAGGGAAAGCCCGACCAGAGCGGTTATCACCTCATTCTGCTGGCCAAAAACCTCAAGGGGTATCACAACCTGATCAAGATCGTCTCGAAGGCCTGGACCGAGGGCTTCTACATGCGCCCCCGTACGGACCGCACCGAGATCGAGAAGTACCACGAGGGGCTGATCTGCTGTACGGCGTGTCTGGCCGGCGAGGTGCCGCGCGCCATCACGGCCAACGACATGGAGAAGGCCGAAGAGGCGATCCGCTGGTACAAGAACCTCTTCGGCGAGGACTACTACCTCGAGCTGCAGCTGCACAAGGCGACCGTCGAGCGGGCCAATCACGAGGCCTACCCCATGCAGTTGAATGTCAACAAACACCTGCGCGAGTTGGCCGCCAAATACAACGTGCGGATGATCTGCACGAACGATGTGCACTTCGTCGACGAGGACAACGCCGAGGCTCACGACCGGCTGATCTGCCTTTCGACGGGCAAGGACCTCGACGACCCGAAGCGCATGCTCTACTCCAAGCAGGAGTGGTTGAAGACGACGGCCGAGATGGCCTCGATCTTCGGCGAGTCGGATCCCGAGGCGATGGCCACGACGGTCGACATCTGCAACCAGGTCGAAACCTACTCGATTGACCATGCGCCGATCATGCCCAACTTCCAGATCCCGGCCGAATTCGGCACCGAGGAGGAGTATCGCAAACGCTTTACGGAGCAGGACCTCTACGACGAATTCACGCGCGACGAGAACGGCAATGTCGTCATGTCGGAGGAGGAGGGTCGCAAGAAGATCGAGAAGCTGGGCGGTTACGACAAGCTGTACCGCATCAAGTTCGAGGCCGACTACCTGACGAAACTCACCATGGAGGGTGCCCACCGCCGCTACGGCGAACATCTGACCGAGGAGCAGGAGGAGCGGCTGCGTTTCGAACTGCACGTCATGAAGACGATGGGTTTCCCGGGCTACTTCCTCATCGTGCAGGACTTCATCCGCGCCGCCCGCGAGGAGCTCGACGTCTCGGTGGGACCGGGGCGTGGCTCGGCCGCCGGTTCGGCCGTGGCCTACTGTCTGGGCATCACGCAGATCGACCCGATCGCCTATGACCTGCTGTTCGAGCGTTTCCTGAACCCGGACCGTATCTCGCTGCCCGATATCGACGTCGACTTCGATGACGACGGCCGCGGCCGCGTGTTGAACTGGGTAACCCAGAAATACGGCAAGGAGAAGGTCGCCCACATCATCACCTACGGTACGATGGCCACCAAACTCTCGATCAAGGATGTGGCCCGCGTGCAGAAACTCGTCCTCTCGGAGTCGGACCGTCTCTGCAAACTCGTCCCCGACAAAACACCCGAAGGCAAACCCGTCAAGAGCCTGGCCCAGGCCATCGAACTCGTCCCGGAGCTGAAGGCCGCCGAACAGTCGGACAACCCCGTGCTGCGCGATACGATCCGCTATGCCAAGATGCTCGAGGGGAACGTCCGCAATACGGGCGTGCACGCTTGTGGTACGATCATCTGCCGCGACGACATCACCGACTGGGTGCCCGTCTCGACGGCCGACGACAAGGAGACCGGTGAAAAGATGCTCGTCACGCAGTACGAAGGTTCGGTGATCGAGGATACGGGTCTGATCAAGATGGACTTCCTCGGTCTGAAGACCCTCTCGATCATCAAGGACGCCGTGGAGAACGTCTTCCAGACCAAAGGCAAGAAGATCGACATCGACGACTTCTCGATCATCAACGATCCGGCTACCTACAAGCTCTACTGCGAAGGCCGTACCGTTGGTACGTTCCAGTTCGAGTCCGCCGGCATGCAGAAGTACCTGCGCGAACTGCAGCCCTCGACCTTCGAGGATCTGATCGCCATGAACGCCCTCTACCGTCCCGGTCCGATGGACTATATCCCGGACTTCATCGCCCGCAAACACGGCCGGAGCCCGATCGTCTACGATATCCCGATCATGGAGAAATACCTGAAGGATACGTACGGCATCACGGTCTACCAGGAGCAGGTCATGCTGCTGTCGCGTCTGCTGGCCAACTTTACCCGCGGCGAATCCGACACGCTGCGCAAGGCCATGGGTAAGAAGCTCAAGGACAAGCTGGACCACCTAAAGCCCAAATTCATCGAAGGCGGCAAGAAGAACGGCCACGACGAGAAGGTGCTCGAAAAGATCTGGGCCGACTGGGAGAAGTTCGCCTCCTATGCCTTCAACAAGTCGCACGCCACGTGCTACTCGTGGGTGGCCTTCCAGACGGCCTATCTCAAGGCCAACTATCCGTCGGAGTACATGGCTGCGGTCCTGAGCCGAAACCTGACGAACATCGAGCAGTTGACGCTCTACATGAACGAGTGCAAGCGGATGGGAATCAGTGTGCTCGGTCCGGATATCAACGAGTCGGTGCAGGCCTTCTCGGCCAATCTGGCCGGCGACGTGCGCTTCGGTCTGGCCGCCGTGAAGGGGGTCGGCTCGGCCGCCGTGGAGAGCATCATCGTCGAACGCAAGGCCCGCGGCCCGTTCAAGGATATCTACGACTTCGTCGAGCGGGTCAACTATTCGCTCGTCAACCGCAAATGTCTCGAGAATCTGGCCTATGCCGGCGCCTTCGATTCGATCACGGACTTCGCCCGCGGCAAGTTCTTCGGCGTGGATACCCGCGATTCGAGCGGCGCCACCTTCATCGAACTGCTCATGCGTTACGGCCAGCGGTTCCAGAACGAGCAGAACAATGCTCAACAAAGCCTCTTCGGCGGTGGTGGTCATGTGGATATCCAGCGCCCGGTAACCCCGAGCTGCGCCGACTGGAGCCAGCTCGAAAAACTGGCCAAGGAGCGCGAAATGGTCGGACTCTACCTCTCGGCCCATCCGCTCGACGACTACAAGATCATTATCGACCACATGTGCAAGACCCAGCTTACGGAGCTCGAGAATCTCGATGCGCTCAAGGGGCAGGAGATTGCCGTGGCCGGCATGGTGATCAGCGTGCAGAACCTGATGACCAAGACCGGAAAGCCCTGGGGCCGCTTCAAGCTGGAGGACTACAACGGTTCACACGAATTCGCTCTCTTCGGCAAGGACTACGAGAACTTCCGCAAGTATCTCTTCCCGGATTATTTCCTCTTCATCCGCGGCAAGGTGCAGCCCCGCCCCTACAACGACAAGGAGCTGGAATTCAAGATCATCTCGATGGTTCAACTCTCGGAGGTGCGCGATACGATGATCAAGGAGATGTCGATCCAGCTGCCGATCGAGGAGGTCACCGAAACGCTGATCCGCGATCTGTCGGCCCGCATCCTCGAGGCAAAGGGCCAGACACGTCTGAAGGTGAACGTCTACGACCGGAATGCACAGGTCTCGCTGAGTCTCTTCTCGAAGAGCCACAAGGTGAGCCTCACGGCCGAACTGACCGACTATCTGGATGAAAATCAGATACATTATTCCATTGCATAACAACTTAAAAACACAAAAAAATGGCACTTGCAATCAACAAGGAGAATTTTGAAACACTCGTAGGCGGAGACAAACCCGTCGTAATCGACTTCTGGGCTGAGTGGTGCGGTCCGTGCCGCATGATCGCTCCCATCGTCGACGAACTGGCCGGCGAATACGAGGGCAAGGTCGTTATCGGCAAATGCGATGTCGAGCAGAACGACGATATTACGATGAAGTACGGCGTGCGGAACATCCCGACGATCATCTTCCTCAAGGGGGGCCAGGTCGTGGACAAACAGGTCGGCGCCTGCTCGAAGGATGCCCTCAAGGCCAAGATCGAAAAGCTGCTCTAAGCCGATGATTCACTGCGTGGATTACTGCGGCCTGCGGGCCGTGGAGTTCTCCAAGGGCGACTATGTGGCGCTGCTGATCCCCGAGATGGGAGCCAACCTCATCCGGCTGGCCGATACGCGCCGGGGCGTCGAGGTGCTGCATACTCCGACGGCGGAGGAGATCGAGACCTTCCGGCGTCGTCCGCAGGTCTACGGTTTGCCGATCCTCTTCCCGCCCAACCGCATCGCCGACGGACGGTTTACCTTCGACGGCCGCACTTACCGGCTCCCGATCACCAACGAAAAGGAGCACAACTTCCACCACGGATTTCTCAAGAGCCAACCGTTCCAGGTCTCGAAGGCCGTGGAGACCGACGATGAGGTGATGGTCGAATGCCGCTACTACTCGAATGCGGGTTGCGACGTGATTTTCCGCGATTTTCCGCATGAGTTCAAGTGCAAGATCATTTTCCACCTCTCGGCCCGCGGGTTGGAGCAGGAGGTGGTCTTCACGAACCGCAGCCGCGAGCGGATGCCCCTGGGTGTGGGATTCCACACGCCTCTGTGTATTCCGTTTGCCGGGGGCGAGAATGGCGACTACGTGATGCGGGTGGCCGTCGGCGAACAGGCTGAACTCGATGCGCGGAATCTTCCGACGGGCCGTAAACTGCCGCTCAACGCCCAGTTCGCACGGTTGCGTGAGGGCGGTCTGCGCGTGACGGGCTGCGAGCCGATTGAGGCGGGCTTCAAGCTGCGCGAGATCGAGGTCGATGGCAAACCCTACCGCGGAGCCCTGGTCGAGAATCTCCGCACGGGAGTTCGGGTCTTCTACGAGGTGGACGACCGGACGACCTACTGGACGATCTGGAACAACGGCGGGCAGGTGCCCTACTGCTGTCCCGAACCGCAGTCGTGGACGACCAACGCCCCGAATGCGGCCGATCCCGAGGCCGAAGGTTTCTGTGCGGTGGCTCCGGGCGAGTCGTGGAGCGCCAAATACCGGCTTTACGTGCGGCAGGTGGGCGAATAATTACGTTTTCAGGTGCGAAATATTCTGCCTGACAGCAGAATAAGATGCGTCATATAAAGCAAGGCGGGAGGTTGTTTTTCAACCTCCCGCGTCGCTTTAGAACGACTCCATGAATACGGTCTCGGAGAGTGGTTTGCGGAGTTTGTCGTGACGGTCGGGCGAGGCGGGTTCGCCGGCTCCGTAGCCGATGAGCAGGATATTCACCGGAACGACGTTATCCGGCAGGTGGAACTCCTCGCGCACGGCTTCGGGCTTGAACATGCAGATCCAAAGCGAGTCGAGTCCGAGCGAGGCGGCGCAAAGCATCATGTGGTCCGTGACGATCGAGGGTCGATGTCGGCGATCATCTTGCCGTCGTACTTGCGGGTCCACGCCTCGTCGGTCGCCGCACAGACGAGGATGGCCAGCGGAGCCCCGAAGTCCCGCGTGCAGCGGGCCAGGCGCTCCATCCCCTCCTTCGACTGGATGACAACGAGGCGCTGCGGCTGGCGATTGGCACCCGTCGGTGCGACGCGCCCCGCCTCGAGAATCTCCTGCAATTTTTCCGGCTCGACCTTCCGGTCCTGGTATTGACGGCAGGCATACCGTCTCTTGGCCAATGTGAGAAAATCCATCGTGTTCGGTTTTTTGTTCGAACAAAGGTACGAAAAATCACGCGGACGCGCAACAACTGCAAGTCCGGTCCGGTCGGCTGTGACGGAAGTTGTCAGTTGCGACTGACAAAGTGGCAGTCCCGCACGAGTGGCACACCCTTTGTGGATCTCCGGAGCAGAAAAAAACGAAAAAACAATACCTGTACTATGAAAAACGGAAAAATCGGAGTTACGACGGAAAACATCTTCCCCGTCATCAAGAAATTCCTCTATTCGGATCACGAGATCTTTCTGCGTGAGCTGATTTCCAACGCCGTGGATGCCACCCAGAAGCTGAAGACCCTCTCGGCCAAAGGCGAGATGAAGGGCGATCTGGGCGATCTGACGATCCACGTCTCGGTGGACCCGAAGGCCCGGACCCTTACGGTTACCGACCGCGGTATCGGCATGACGGCCGAGGAGCTGGACAAGTATATCAACCAGATTGCCTTCTCGGGTGCCGAGGAGTTTATGGCCAAATACAAGGACCAGGCCATTATCGGTCACTTCGGACTGGGCTTCTACTCGGCCTTCATGGTGGCTGACAAGGTCGAGATCTTCACCCGCTCGTGGCAGGAGGGGGCCAAGGCCGTGCACTGGAGCTGCAGCGGAACCCCCGAATTCGAGATGGAGGAGACCGACGAGGCGCGTGACCGCGGCACGACCATCGTGCTGCATCTCTCCGAGGATACGAAGGAGTATGCCGAGGAGTCGAAGGTCTCGGAACTGCTGAAGAAATACTGCCGCTTCCTGCCCGTGCCCATTGCCTTCGGCAAGGTCAAGGAGTGGAAGGAGGGCAAGTATGTCGATACGGACAAGGACAACATCATCAATGACGTCGACCCGCTCTGGACCCGCAAGCCGGCGGAGATCACCGAGGAGCAGTACAAGGAGTTTTATCGCGAGTTGTACCCGCTGAGTGACGAGCCCCTCTTCTCGATCCATCTGAACATCGACTACCCGTTCCACCTGACCGGTATTCTCTACTTCCCGAAAATCCACAACAACTTCGACATCCAGCGTAACAAGATCCAGCTGTACTGCAACCAGGTTTACGTGACGGATCAGGTCGAGGGAATCGTGCCGGAGTATCTGACGCTGCTGCACGGCGTGATCGACTCGCCGGACATTCCGCTGAACGTTTCGCGCAGCTATCTGCAGAGCGATTCGAACGTGAAGAAGATCTCGAGCTACATCACCCGCAAGGTGGCCGACCGTCTGCAGGAGCTCTTCAACACGATGCGCCCCGATTACGAGTCGAAGTGGGACGATCTGAAGATCTTCATCCAGTACGGCATTCTGACCGACGAGAAGTTTGCCGAAAAGGCCGAGAACTTCATGCTCTGGAAGAATGTCGAAGGCAAGTACTTCACGCCGAAGGAGTATCTCGAGAAGGTCAAGGAGAATCAGACCGACAAGAACAAGACAGTCGTCTTCCTGTACGTGGACGATCCCGAGGAGAAGTACACCTCGCTCGAGGCCGCCAAGGCCAAGGGCTACGACGTGCTGATCATGGACGGCCAGCTGGACAGCCACTACATCAACTGGTATGAGTCGAAGAACAAGGAGAGCCGTTTCGTACGGGTCGACAGCGACGTGATCGACAAGCTGATCCAGAAGGAGGACAGCATCAAGATGTCGCTTACGGAGGCTCAGCAGGAGTTGCTGACGCCGGTCTTCGAGAGCCAGATGCCCAAGGATGAGAAGATTCACTACAACATCTCGTTCGAGGCGATGGAGCCCGACGAGGCGCCGGTCGTCATCACACAGAACGAGTTCATGCGCCGTATGAAGGAGATGGCCCGCATGGGCGGTGGCGGCATGAGTCAGTTCTACGGCCAGATGCCCGACAACTTCACCATCGCGGTGAACGGCAACCACCCCATCGTGATCCGGATTCTCGAGGATGTCGAGAAGGCCTACGGCGACAAGCTGAAGACCACGACCAAGAAGATCGACGCTGCCATAGCCGAGGAGAAGCGTTTCGAGGAGGTCACCAAGGACAAGAAGGAGGCCGATCTGACGCCCGAGGAGAAATCCATGCGCGAGGAGCTGTCGAAGAAGGTTGTCACGCTGCGTGACGAGCGCAACCAGCGGCTGCGCGAGATCGGTGCCGGCAACAAGCTCGTCAAGCAGATCATCGACCTGGCCCTGTTGACCAACGGCATGCTGAAGGGCAAGAACCTGACCGACTTCATCCAGCGGTCGATCTCGCTCATCGAGAAGTAATCGGACGGAGTCCCCTGCGCGGGATTCGTTCCGGGAAACGGCAACGGGCCGGACTTTCCGTCGTGGAAGTCCGGCCCGTTTTTTTATATATGGAAGATGACGCGGGTCAGTTGTCCGCTTTCCCGCAGGCAAACTGTTCCAATTGTACCCAGTTCCCCGACTGGATCGCCGGGATAGCTCGGAGGATGCGTTCGTCCGACCACTCCCACCAGCGGATACGCAGCAGAAGTTCAATCACCTCGGAGGCGAAGCGTCTGCGAATGGGTCGAGCAGGGACGCCCCCGACAATCGTATATGGAGCCACGTCGCGGGTGATAACGGCTCGCGTTCCTATCACAGCTCCGTCACCGATCCGAACGCCGGCCAATATGGCAGCCTCGTAACCGATCCACACGTCGTTGCCGACGACAATATCTCCCTTGCAGTCCCAGGCTTCGGCAACCTGCGTCCGGTCGCCCTGCCACTCCTCGTAGAAGAGCGGGAAGGTGTAGGTGGAAAGCGACCGCAGCGTGTGGTTGGCACAGTTGAAAAGGAATTTTGCTCCACAGGCAATCGAACAGAAACGCCCGATGATGAGCCGCTCGTGGTGGACGGGATAATGGTAGAGAATATTGTTGGTGGCGAAAAGGCGCGGGTCGGATCTGAAATCGTTATAGATCGTATAGTCGCCGATTTCAATTTGCGGATCGTCGATGACGGCATTCAGATAGACAGTCTGCCGGTCGCCTGTCCGCGGATAGATTTTGTTCATCATGTTTTCAGTCTTTTAAAGCGTTATTCGTTCAGAATCAGATACAATCATCCGGTCGGAACCGTTGGGCAGTTCCGACACGACAGATAATCGGATTCAGATACAGCGCTTCATCGTGAAAACATCATTTTTTTCTGATCTTTACTCGGCTGGCTCCTCCGTCCAGTGCGGGCGGATCAGATCGAGGAACCACTCCGGGCAGCGGCACGGACGACGCGTATCGCTGTGGATAAAGCCCAGCTGCGTCATGCCCGTGTTGATCAGTTCGCCCTTCTCGTTGTAGATCTCGTAGAAGAAGTTGATGCGTGTCGAGGGGATCTCCCGAAGGATGATCCGCACCGTCAGCAGTTCGTCGAAATAGGCCGGTTTCCGGTACTTGGACTGCACTTCGAGGATCGGCATCATGATGCCGCGGCGCTCAACCTCGGCAAACGACATGCCCAGATGGCGCAACAGTTCGCTCCGCGCCGCCTCGTAGTAGCAGATGTAGTTCGAATGGTGGCAGATGGCCATCTGGTCGGTATGCTTGTACCAGACCCTGATTTTGCAATCGTGGCTCAGCATGATTATCGGATTTTTGGGTTTGTCACTTGTTTTCAGGAGAATCGTTCTCCGCAACAGGCCGATCCTGCCGGAGGCTCTTCGAAAGCGGATGTCCCAGCAGATGCTCGGCACCGGCAAGATCTCCCGATTCGAACCGTTGCCGGATGGCGGTCGAACTGACCCGTACGCCGTCGACCGTACACGGCCCTACGCGAATCACCCGCAGGCGTTCGCACACCTGCGGATCGTCACACGCCAGGCCGTCGTGGCCGAAGCGGTGGTTGAAGCCCGCCACAAGCGTTTCGGCGCCGAGGCGGCCGATCAGGTATCGGTCGACGAACTCCCGGCCCGTGAGGGCGCTGAACGTCCGGTCGAACGGTATGACGATCAGGTTGTCAACCCCCAACCCCTCCAGCAGGGCAATCTTTTCATCGAGGGTCGTCAGCAACCGGAGCCCTTCGGCTCGCCCCAGCGCGATGCGCGGATGCGGTTCGAAGGTCATCACGATGCTCTCACCTCCGGCAACACGGGCCTCGCCGACAAGTCGCTCGATCAGCGCCCGGTGGCCGAGATGCACACCGTCATACGACCCGACGGTGACCGCCGGATGGTCGAAATGCGGAAGATGTTCAAATCCGTAAAATACGCGCATTCTACGAATTGGCGTTGGCGTCGTTCTCCTTGACGAAGTAGGCGACCTTTTCGAGCAGCGTCGTGATGTCGTAATTCTCGACCACAATTCCTTGCGGGAAGTTCAACGGTGTGGAGGTGAAGTTCAGTACTCCCTTGATGCCGGCGTTGATGATCGGCAGAACGAGCGTCGGGGCCACCTTCGTGGGTGACGATACGATCACGATCGAGATGTCCTTGTCCTCGACCTCCTTCTCGAACGTATCCATGTGGTAACACGGAATGCCGTCGATGATCTTGCCCACCTTCTCGGGATCGACATCGAACGCCGTCGTGATCTTCAGCTTCAACCCCTTGCCGTTGAAGTACTTCGTGATGGCCTGACCCAGGTGGCCCATACCCAACACGGCGATATTCATCGGTGTGGGGCTGTCGAGGATGTTGCTGATGTATTCGATCAGCACCTGTACGTCATACCCCTTTTTCGTATCGCTCGAGAATCCGATCAGCATCAGATCGCGGCGCACCTGTACGGCCGTAATGCCGTGGATGCCCGCCAGAACATGCGAAAAGACGTGCGTGATTCCCTGTCGGTGGCACGAAAGCAGTGTCCGCCGGTACTCGCTCAACCGCTCGATGGTCTTCTCGGGAATCGTATTCGTCAGTGTTGCCATGACTATTCGATGGTTATCGTGAAATCATTGTGGTAGTTCACCCGCGTCCAGTTGTAATTGACGTGGTTGGCGCGACCGACCGGCCGGGTGAACAGATACGTGGTCTGCAGCGGCGTGTAGCGGTGATCCTCCAGGTCATACTCGATATCGCCGTACATGGCCGGCGCGAAGATCATCGCCGTGTCGTAACCGCGATAGGAGAACAGCGTCGGCAGCATGCCGAACGATCGCAGATAGGCGTCGTCGAAAGCCTTGACCACCTCCGAGTCGCGTTTGGCATGGTAGGTTGAGATGAAGACCACGCGATCCTTGAAGAAGATTGCCCGGTCGAGGTTGTTGTAACGGTTCCAGCGGGCATTGCCCAGGACGGTGAACTTCGGAGCCGTGCGTCCGCGCGAGGTGATGCTCGTGTCGGCCGAGGCCAGTCCGGCAAGAATGCGGTCCACATCCACCTCGTTGTCCGAAAGAATCACGAAGACGTTGTCCGCATCGTTCTCCAGCAGCGGAGTCAGATCGCTCGAGCCTTGGGCCCCCTGCTGATACCGATAATTATAGCGCTCGTAAGGCCGGTTGCCCAGCAGCGCAAGGATCTCGTGCTCGAACTCCCGGTCGACGGTCTGCGTATAGATCAACGTCACCCGTTTGTCGGCGGCCACCAGATCGCGCACCTTCTCGTACTTGCGGTCCGGATCGGGTGCCAGCTGGAAAAGCACGTCGCTGTTCATCCGTTCGATGTTGGCCAGCGGCGAAACGACCGGAATCTGGTGCTTCTCGGCATAACGGACCACCGGATAGAGTCCCTCTTCGTAGACGGGCCCCACAATCAGATGGGTGCGCCGGAATGCCTTGTCTTCGAGAATCGAAACGATACGGGCGCTGTCACGGGCCGTGTTGTAGAGATCAACATTGACCGAGATGCCCGACTTCTGCTTTACGCTGTCCAGACCCAGCAGAAAACCCTGGTAAAATTCTAGGTAGTTACCATTGGGCTCGCCGTTGATTGCCAACGGCAGAAGCACCGCCACATTGAGCGCTTCGCTGCGTCGCAACGCCCGGAACTCGATCGGTTCCACGTCGTCGAAGGGCGGCAGCGAATCACGACGCAGCGTATCCTCGGTTGCCGCGGGCTCTTTTTTATCCTCTCCCGGGACAACGATCATCGCTCCGGCCTTCAGATCGGCCGGCTTCAGTCCACCGTTGAGTGCACTCAACTGCTCTTCCGTGATCCCGAACCGGCGCGACAACGAATAGAAGGTCTCGCCGGCATGGACGATATGATACGACGTACCCGTTTCGGCCACGCTGTTCAACGACTTTTGGTAGGCCTCCCACTGCTGCTGGGTTCCGGCCGCCGTTTCCGAGCCGATCTGTTTGCGGCGGATCAGCACCCGTTCGCCGGGGCGCATGTGCAGCGGATCGAGGTTCGGATTGTCGGCCATCAGCGTCTTGACCGGAATCTCGTACTGACGCGACAGGACGAAGAGCGTCTCGCCCGGCGCGACCTGGTGGAAATTGAACGTCTTGCGCAGTTTGCGCTCCGACATGATCTCCGGCGCCTCGGCCACGTAGGGAATCTTGATGTTCTGATTGGTCTTCAGCCCGCGGACTATCGAGGGGTTGTTCTCCACGATCACCTGTTCGCCCACGCCGTAGGTCTTCGAGAGTCCATAGAGCGTCTCCCCGGCCTGCACCGTATGGATGTAGTATTTAGCCCCGTTGATGTAGACGATCGTCGTGGACTTCCCGCCCGCCAGGGCCGAAAGCCCCCACGCAATCATCAGCAGGGTGGCACAGAGTCGTTTCATCGTCTATTTGTTCTGCAGTTTGTCCCGCATGCGGATCTCGGTGATCACCTTTTTCGTATAGAGCGGGAAATCGCCGTTCATCATCCAGGCATAGTAGCTCGGCTCCATGCGGAAAACCTCCGCCACGGAGCGTCCCTTGTACTTGCCGAATCCGAAGATCTCCTCGCCTTTCTCGTTGTAGAGAATCCGCCCGGCATAGTCGGCCGATTCGCCCCGGCTGGAGAATTCGGCCAGTTTGTCGACGTCGTTCTCCAGATCCGGATAGCGGTCCAGCTGCGCCTTGAGCACCTCGTAGGTGGCCTTCGTGTCGGCCTCGGCCGAGTGGGCATCGTCCAGATCGCGGTCGCAGTAGAACTTGTAGGCTGCAACCAGCGTACGCTGCTCCTTCTTGTGGAAGATGTTCTGCACGTCGATGAACTTGCGGCGTTTGAAATCCACATCCACCCCGGCCCGCAGGAACTCCTCGACCAGCACCGGAAGATCGAACCGGTTCGAATTGAAACCGCCGAAATCACAGCCGCGGATGAACTGTTCGAGCGACTTGGCCACCTGGGCAAAGGTCGGACAATCCTTCACGTCGTCGTCCGTGATGCCGTGGACGGCCGTCGCCTCTTCGGGGATGTGCATCCCGGGGTTCAGCCGCCGGGTCTTCGTGATCTCCTCGCCGTCGGGCATCACCTTGATCATCGAGATCTCCACGATCCGATCCCGGGCCGTATCGACCCCGGTGGTCTCCAGATCGAAGAAAATGATCGGGCGCTTGAGATTCAACTTCATTTCGGAGGGCCTTATGCGTTGATCATCATCGGCATGAGCAGCATCAGCGTCGAGCTGGTCTGCTTGTCGTCATAGACCGGTTTGAAGACGCCGGCACGCGTCGAGTCGGCCAGTTCGATCACCACCGTCGGCGTGTCCATGTTCGAGAGGATCTCGACCAGGAACGTCGACTTGAAGCCGATCGAAATGGGCTGTCCGTCGTAGCTGCACGAAATCGTCTCGTTGGCCGATACCGAAAAGTCGATATCCTGTGCCGTGAGGTTGATCCTGTTGTCGGCGATATCCATGCGGATGAGGTTGGTCGTGGGGTTCGAGCAGACCGCAACGCGTTTGATACCGTTGACCAGCTCGATGCGGTCGACCAGCACCTTGTTGGGGTTGTTGGCCGGGATCACGGCGTTGTAGTTCGGGTAGTTGCCCTCGATCAGACGGCATACCAGCGTGTGGCTCTTGAGCGTGAACATGGCGTTCTTCGAATCGAAGGCCATATCAATGGCGTCGTCCTCCTTCAGCAACACCGACTTGAGCAGGTTGGCCGGTTTTTTGGGCAGGATGAATGAGGCCGTCACTTCGTTCTCGGTCTCCGATTCATACTTGACCAGTTTGTGGGCATCCGTTCCGACGAAGGTCAGCGTGCCGGGGGCCAGGCTGATGTAGATACCGTTCATCACGGGGCGAAGCTCATCGTCGGCCGTGGCAAAGATCGTCTTGTTGATGCCGTTGACCAGCATGTCGACATCCATGCGGAGCTCCTTGCGCTCGGCGCTCAGCTGCGGAACGGACGGGTAGCTCACGGCGCTGGCGCCCGGAATCGAGAGCGATCCGCTCTTCCAGTTGATCTTGATCTCCCAGTTCTTGTCGTTGACCTCGATCGTCAGCGGCAGTTCGGGGAACTCCTTCAGCGAATCGAGCATCAGTTTGGCCGGAGCGGCGATCGTGCCTTCGCTTTCGACGCTGTCGACCTCGATCTGGCCGACGAGCGTCGTCTCGAGATCCGACGTGGTCACCGTCAGTGTCGTACCGTTGAGCTCCATGAGGAAGTAGTCCAGAATGGGAAGCGTATTCTTGTTGCTGATCACTTTGCCGGTCGTTGCCAGAAGAGAGAGCAGCGCCGAACTTGATACGGAAAATTTCATAGTTGTATTTCTGTTATTAAAGAGATTCGTGTTGTCGTTATATTTTTATCGGGGGCGTCGGGCGTCGGTTCGTCCGGGTCAGTCCAGCGCCGCCAGTTTGTCGAGTGCCATGGCGATCATCCGTTTGACGAAGGGTTTGTAGTCGGTGTCGGCTTCGAGGGCGATGCGCTGTGCGATGATCGTGCAGATCGTGGCGGCGCGGTGACCCATCAGGGCCGAGAGTCCGGCCAGCGCCGACCCCTCCATCTCGAAATTGGTGATGCGGCGGCCCCGGAAGTCGAACGATTCGATCTTCTCGTTCAGGTGGATATCGTGGGGTTCGAGACGTACCCAGCGGCCCTGCGGGGCGTAGAAGCCCGGGGCGGCGATGGTGATCCCCTCACGCGTCGTATCGCGGAAATGCTCGAAAAGGGTCTTGTCGGCGTTGACGAAGTAGGGACGCGGCATCTTTTCGTACCAGCCCGTGTGGCGGACGAAAGCCTCCTCCAGCTCCAGATCGCAGACCGCATCGCGTCCCTTGTAGTAGCTCAGCAGGCCGTCGAAGCCGCATGACGTGCGTGAGAAGACGAACTCCCCGACGCGGATATCGGGCTGGATGGCGCCCGAGGTCCCGAGCCGCACGAGGGTCAGCTGCTGTTTTTCGGGCTTCTCCTGCCGCGTGGCGAAGTCGATGTTGGCCAGAGCATCGAGCTCCGTGACACAGATGTCGATGTTGCCGATGCCGATGCCCGTCGAAAGGACGGTCATGCGTTTTCCCCGGTAGGAACCCGTCACGGTACGGAATTCGCGGTTGGAGACTTCGCACTCCTTCGTGTCGAAATGCTCGGCCACGAGGGCCACCCGACCCGGATCACCGACCAGAATGACCGTCGGGGCCAGCTGCTCGGGACGCAGGTGGAGATGAAAAATCGAACCGTCGTCGTTGATAATCAATTCGGAAGCGGGGATAGTCCTCATATTTTGTTGGTTTTAAATTTTCATAATTGGCATAAAAGTAATATATTTACCTCGAATATCAAAACTTCACCGCGAATTTTCTTCTTGTAAAATACCTGTAAAACCATAGAAACATGACGCTCATCAAATCCATTTCGGGCATCCGCGGAACCATCGGAGGCCCTACGGGCGAGAATCTCACACCGCTCGATATCGTGAAGTTCACGACGGCCTACACTCGTCTGATCTCCCGCCGCAATCCCGGCAAACGGCTCACCATCGTCATCGGCCGCGACGCCCGTCTGTCGGGCGAACTGGTGATGGATTTGGTCGAAGGAACGCTGCTGGCCTGCGGCGCCGACGTCATCAACGTGGGGCTCTGCACCACACCCGGCACCGAAATGGCCGTCATCACGCGCAAGGCCGACGGAGGCATCATCCTCACCGCCTCGCACAACCCCCGCCAGTGGAACGCCCTCAAGCTGCTCAACGCCCACGGCGAATTCCTCTCGGCGGCCGAGGGGCAGGAGGTGCTCGAACTGGCCGAGGACGAGTCGTTCGAGTTCCCGCCGATCGACCGGATTGGACACCTCCTCGCACGCGAGGACTTCAACGACGAGCACATCCGCCAGGTGCTGGCCCTGCCGCTGGTCGATGTCGAGGCCGTGCGCAAACGCCGCTTCAAGGTGGTCATCGACGCCGTGAACTCCGTGGGCGGCATCGTCATGCCGAAGCTGCTGCGCGAATTGGGCTGCGAGGTGGTCGAGCTCAACTGCGAGCCCACGGGCGAATTTGCCCACAACCCTGAACCGCTGCCCGAGAACCTGACCGAAATTTCGAAGGTCATCGTCCGTGAGAAGGCCGATTTGGGCGTGGTGGTCGATCCCGACGTCGACCGGCTGGCCTTCGTTTCGGAGGACGGTTCGATGTTTGTCGAGGAGTATACGCTGGTGGCCGTGGCCGACTACATCCTCACGGAGCATCCGGGCGGCGTGACGGTTTCGAATCTCTCCTCGTCGCGGGCGCTGCGCGACGTGACGGAGCGTCACGGCGGCAAGTACTACGCTTCGGCCGTCGGCGAGGTCAACGTCACGACGAAGATGAAGGAGGTCGGAGCCGTCATCGGCGGCGAGGGCAACGGCGGAGTGATCTATCCCGAGCTTCACTACGGGCGTGACGCTCTGGTCGGTACGGCCCTCTTCCTCACGTGGCTCGCCAAGCGCGGAATGACCATGACCCAGCTGCGCGCCACTTACCCCTCCTACTACGCCTCGAAGAACAAGATCGAGCTGACGCCGGCCATCGACGTAGATAAAGTGCTGCGTGAGATAAAGGCCCGTTATGCCAGTGAGAAAGTGAACGATATCGACGGCGTGAAGATCGACTTCCCGAACAACTGGGTCCACCTGCGCAAGTCGAACACCGAGCCCATCATCCGTGTCTATACCGAGGCGCGGTCGATGAAGGAGGCCGACGAGCTGGCTCAGCGTTTCATCGCCGAAATCAAGCAGATCTGCAATTTACAGTAAGGAGATGGCAGGTCCGTCACGTCCGGGAAGGATGGCCGGGTCTGCCGCAAACAAGTCTGGAAGATGGATCAAGTAAAGGAGTATATCGAAGCCAACAGAGAGCGCTTCATCAATGAGTTGTTCGACCTGCTGCGCATCCCGTCGATCAGCGCCCAGTCGGAGCACAAGCCCGACATGCAGCGCTGTGCCGAGTTCCTGGCCGCGGCGCTGGTCAAGGCCGGAGCCGACCGTGCCGAGGTGATGCCCACGGCGGGCAATCCGGTCGTCTATGCCGAGAAGATCATCGACCCGAAGGCCAGGACCGTGCTGGTCTACGGCCACTACGACGTCATGCCGGTCGATCCGCGCGAGGAGTGGCACACCGACCCCTTCGAGCCGGTCATCCGCGACGGCCGCATCTGGGGTCGCGGCGCCGACGACGACAAGGGCCAGTTGTGGATGCACGCCAAGGCCTTCGAGGCGATGTGCGCCACCGGCACGCTGCCCTGCAACGTGAAGTTCATGCTCGAGGGCGAGGAGGAGATCGGTTCGGCCAGCCTCTACGACTTCTGCCGGCAGAACAAGCGGCTGCTCAAGGCCGACATCATCCTCGTCTCGGACACCTCGATGCTCTCGATGCAGACTCCGTCGATCACCTGCGGACTGCGCGGCCTGGCCTACATGGAGGTCGAGATCACGGGTCCGAACAAGGATCTGCACTCGGGGCTGTTCGGCGGTGCGGTGGCCAATCCGGCCAACGTGCTGACGCGGCTGGTAGCCAGTCTGATCGACGAACAGGGACGGGTGACGATCCCGGGCTTCTACGACGACGTGCGCGAGCTGACCCCCGCGGAGCGCCGCGCCTTCAACCGCGCGCCGTTCAACCTGGCGGCCTACAAGAAGTCGCTCGAGATCGGCGATGTCGAGGGCGAGGCCGGTTACACGACGCTCGAACGCACGGGTGTGCGTCCGTCGCTCGATGTCAACGGCATCTGGGGCGGCTACACGGGCGAGGGAACCAAGACCGTCATCCCGTCGAAGGCTTCGGCCAAGATCTCGATGCGGCTGGTCCCGAATCAGGACTACCGCAAGATCTCGAAGCTTTTCGAACGCCACTTCCGGCGGATTGCCCCCAAGAGCGTGAAGGTCGTCGTCCGGTCGCTCCACGGCGGCATGCCCTACGTCGCCCCGACCGACATGCCTGCCTACAAGGCTGCCGAGCGTGCCGTCACGGAGACCTTCGGCAAGAAGCCGCTACCCTTCTATTCCGGAGGGTCGATCCCGGTCATCAGCGGGTTCGAGTCGATTCTCGGCATCAAGTCGCTGCTCATCGGCTTCGGACTGGCCGAGGATGCCATCCACTCGCCCAACGAGAGCTACGGCCTCGAGCAGTTCGAGCGCGGCGTGGAGACCATTCCGCTCTTCTACAAGTATTTCGCCGAAAGCCGTTAGAGCGATGTACGAGGAGTATCTGGAGTTTGCCGTCGGGCTGGCCCGGCAGGCCGGAGCCATTCAGATGGAGAGTTTCCGGGGCGGCGATCTCGGGGTAGAGGCCAAGTCGAACCTCTACGACGTGGTGACGCGCGTCGACAAGGCCTGCGAGGCGCTCATCGCCCGCAGCATCACGGAGCGTTATCCCGACCACGCCCTGCTGGGCGAGGAGGGCGGTCTGCGCGGCCGGTTGGACCGACGGTTTCTGGGAGCTGGCTCTCCACGAGTGGGATGTAGCGGCCGGTGAGTTGATCGTCGCGGAGGCCGGAGGCGTGGTCGAATCGCTGCGCGACAACCGTGGCGTATCGATCGCGGCCGGCAATTCACACATGGTCGAGACCATGCGGAAATTCGTCCGATAGGCCTGCAGTCGTCGACGTGAGGATCGCCGATTCGGTCACAAACAGGGGGTGGAAAACATTTCCCGCCCCTTTTGCATATCTCTTATCTTGTGGCTTTAGAAACTGGGAAACATGTGCGGAATTGTCGGTTATGTCGGACGGCGCGAAGCCTGCCCGATTCTCCTCAAAGGTTTGCATCGCCTCGAATACCGTCTCGAAGGCGTATTACCACGAGGTGGCTTCGGCACTGCTCCGCCTGCCCGAGACGCTCGAAGAGGTGCTGAAGGTGGCGCCGCAGATTGCCGATCTCTCGAAGATCTTCACCTATGCCCGCAACTTCATCTACCTGGGGCGCGGATACAACTACCCCACGGCACTCGAAGGGGCGCTGAAGTTCAAGGAGATCTCCTACATCCACGCCGAGGGCTACCCCGCCGCCGAGATGAAGCACGGTCCCATCGCGCTGATCGACGCCGAGATGCCGACCGTGGCCATCGCAACGCCCGACCACACCTACGAGAAGACCGCTTCGAACATCGAGGAGATCAAAGCCCGCGGCGGCAAGATCATCGCCGTCTGTGCCCGTGGAGACCGGCAGGTGAGTCGTTCGTCCGACTACGTCATCGAGGTGCCGGTCATCACCGAGTGTCTCATGCCGGTGGTCGTCTCGGTACCGCTGCAGCTGCTGGCCTACTACATCGCCGTCTACAAGGGTCGCAATGTCAACCAAACCCGCAACCTGGCCAAGTCGGTGACCGTCGAGTAGGCGTTGGCGCGGGAACAAACCAAACATCGAAGCTCCCAAGAGGAAACAGTAACACGAAAGGCCGGATCATCGGGGAATGTTCTCCGCAACAGTTCAGCAAAACGGCGGATCAGGAAACTGCAAGACTTGGAACAACCAGTCAACTGATAGACTGATTACAAAAAAGGTGGAAGCGAAAACTTCCACCTTTTTTCATTGCCGGATTGCCGAATTCCGGGTTCTTGTCAGAGAGCGCCGGCTCCGGTTCCCTATTCGCCGGTCCCGTTCTCCTATTGCTGGAATCCGGCCTTCGTCAGGCTCCGGCTCCGTCCGGCTGCATTCCTCCGGGGAATCCGCCGGTCACATCTCTTCGTAGGCGTACTGGATGGCCCGGTTCAACTGCGCGATAAAGGGCTGCGTGCGGCGGAACTCCGCGACGACACGCGCCGCCAGATCCTCCGCATGCACAAACTCTTCGTCAACCTGCTTCACCAGGCAAAAGTCCTTCTGTTTGAGCAGATCCGCATGTTCCGAATCGGACGGAAAGCCCGTCGGGACCCGCTTGAGGCGGTTCGTCGGATCGAGCCGAAACCCACGGGCCGCGTGGATCGACTGCTGCATCTCGGCCCCATGGTCCAATACCTCTTCGCGGATCGACCGCAGCACAGCCGGTTCAAGGCAGACCGCACCCGACCCCAGCAGGTGGTTGCAACCCTTCCCCTCGTCCGTCACCGGTTCGAGCTGGAAGTAGTAACCCGCATAGCCAGACTTCTTGCCCTTCGGAGCGACAAAGGCGCCGATCCAGGTCTTGTAGGGACGCTTGTCGGGCGAGAAACGCGTATCGCGGGCGATGCGGTAGGTGCAGTCCTGCGGCCGCAGACCGCGCACCGAGTCGTCGAACGATGCGATGCCCTCGATGAGCTCCGCCGTGAAGTCGGCCCACAACCCCTTGACGTGCGTCCACTCCGCCCGGTGGGCATCGAACCACTCGCGGTCGTTGTTCTCATACAGCCGCCGCAGGAAATCCAGTATCTCCTCCGTCAGCATGCTACCAGGCAAAGAGCGGATAGTTGGCCATCAGCGCGTTGACCTCCTTGCGGACGGCGGCGATGTTGGCCTCGTTCTCCGGATCGTTCAGCACCCGGTCGATCAGCCCGACGATGTAGTCCATCTGATCCTCCTTCAGGCCGCGCGTGGTGATGGCCGGCGTACCGAAGCGCAATCCCGAGGTCTGGAACGGCGAGCGCGAATCGAACGGAACCATGTTCTTGTTGGTCGTGATGTCGGCCGCAACGAGGCACTTCTCGGCCAGCTTGCCCGTCAGATCGGGGAACTTCGTGCGCAGGTCGACCAGCATCAGGTGGTTGTCCGTACCGCCCGAGACGATCTTGTATCCACGCTTCATGAAGGCTTCGGCCATGGCGGCGGCATTCTTCTTGACCTGGAGCTGGTACTCCTTGTACTCGGGCTGCAGCGCTTCACCGAAAGCCACGGCCTTGGCTGCAATGACGTGCTCCAGCGGCCCGCCCTGGATGCCGGGGAAGACCGATGCATTGAGAATCTGCGACATCATCTTCACGGCGCCCTTCGGCGTGGTGAGCCCCCACGGATTCTCGAAATCCTTGCCCATGAGGATGATACCTCCGCGCGGACCGCGCAGCGTCTTGTGGGTCGTCGAGGTGACGATATGGGCGTATTTCACCGGGTTGTCCAACAGCCCGGCGGCGATCAGCCCCGCCGTGTGGGCCATGTCGACCATCAGCAGCGCGCCCACCTTGTCGGCGATCTCGCGCATGCGCTTGTAGTCCCACTCGCGCGAATAGGCCGAAGCGCCGCCCACGATCAGTTTCGGACGGCACTCCATGGCCAGCTGCTCCATGGCATCGTAGTCGATGCGGCCCGTAGCCTCGTCCAGCCGGTAGCCGACGGCCTTGAAGTACTTGCCCGACATGTTGACCGGCGAACCGTGCGAAAGGTGGCCACCGTGTGCGAGGTCCAGCCCCATAAAGGTGTCGCCCGGCTGCATGCAGGCGAAGAAGACCGCCATGTTGGCCTGGGCGCCCGAGTGCGGCTGAACGTTGGCCCACTCCGCACCGTAGAGTTCGCAAAGACGCTCGATGGCCAGCGACTCCACCTTGTCAACCACCTCGCAACCTCCGTAGTAACGTGCTCCGGGGTAACCTTCGGCATACTTGTTCGTGAGCACCGAGCCCATGGCCTCCATCACCTCATCGCTGACGAAGTTCTCCGAGGCGATCAGCTCGATGCCGTGCATCTGACGGCTCCGCTCTTCGGAAATCAGATCGAAAATCCGGGAATCTCTTTTCATGTTCTTTTATCAAGGGTTATTGAGTGATTTTTTTCAGTTCCACGACGCTGGCCACCCCTTCGCAAACGGGGATCTCCTGCCGCACGAGGCCGATGCCCGGGGCCATCCACTGAATCATGCGGCCCGCAACCTCCTGGTCACCCAGAGTCGTGAGGGTGCGGAACTCGAGGCGCACGGCGTCGAACTTTCCGGCCGGCGTGCGGATCGGTCCGCAGGAGGCAACGCGCACGCTGTCCGAACGCACGGAGAGGGTCGTGCGTTCGTCCCCGCGCGTTCCCGAGACCGAGAATCCGAAGCCCGGAAAGAGATCGCCCGGATTCATCTCGGCGGGCAAGGCCAGATTCCGGGTTCGAAAATCCACATCCCGCACCTGCAGCGTATCGAGCAGGGCCTGCATCTCTGCCGGGACTTCGATCTGCAGAACCGTCGAATCGGGATAGATCCGCCAGCGTTCGACGATCGGATTATTCTCTTTGGTGTAGGTCAGGGTAATTTCGCCGTTGTCGTCCGACGCGACAAGTTTGTCGAGCGTGCCTGTCCGTACACCGCCGATCGACTCTTCGTAGATCAGGCGCCGGCCGGCCGTGGTGCAGATCCACGGTTCAGCGGCCGACGCAACGGCGGCTGTGAGGATCATCAACGGCAGTATGAAGCGCTTCATCGGGCAGGCATGCTTTTCGGACAGTAAAGATAAGCAATTTTGACGAAATTCATCTCCCGAACGTGTCATTAAGAACGGGTTTCGGATATTTTTCCTATCTTTGCGCTGCAAAATTGGTTGATATTACCTTTAAAATAATACGATTATGAAATTGCTCGAAGGAAAAGTGGCCGTCATCACCGGTGCCGCACGCGGTATCGGCAAGGCCATCGCTCTGAAATTCGCTTCGGAAGGTGCCGACGTCGCCTTCACCGATCTGGTGATCGACGAGAACGGAAAGGCTACCGAGGCCGAAATCGCCGCCCTCGGCGTCAAGGCCAAAGGCTATGCCTCGAACGCCGCCAACTTCGAAGAGACCCATCAGGTCATCAAGCAGATCCTGGAGGACTTCGGCCGCATCGACATCCTGGTCAACAACGCCGGAATCACGAAGGACGGGCTGATGATGCGCATGTCCGAGGCGCAGTGGGATGCCGTGCTGACGGTCAACCTCAAGTCGGCATTCAACTTCATCCACGCCGTGATGCCGATCATGGCCCGTCAGAAGAGCGGCTCGATCATCAACATGTCGTCCGTCGTCGGCGTGAGCGGCAATGCCGGGCAGTGCAACTACTCCGCCTCGAAGGCCGGTATGATCGGTCTGGCCAAGTCGATCGCCAAGGAGATGGGGTCGCGCGGCATCCGTGCCAACTGCATCGCCCCGGGTTTCATCATGACCGACATGACCGACAAGCTCCCCGACTCGGTCAAGGAGGAGTGGTACAAGCAGATTCCGCTGCGTCGCGGCGGTACGCCCGAGGAGGTCGCCAAGGTGGCCCTGTTCCTCGCGTCGGATCTCTCGTCGTATGTCAGCGGCCAGGTGATCCACTGCTGCGGTGCCATGAACTGCTAAACCACCGGTGGAGGGGGGCTAACCCCTTTTTTTGGGGGCTAACCCTTTCTTACGGACTTTTTTCGGAGCGTTTCCTTGGAGGCGCTCCGTTTTTTGTGTCCGGATCCGAAGATCGGACAAATGGTTGCGTTTTTGTCCCACAGGTTGCCAATTTTACTCCAAAGGGTTGGCGCTGACAAATTTTTCGCTATATTTGGAGAATATAGGATGCGCCTCGGCAATGCAAAAAATCAGCAAGCTGTTTTTTGGCGTTGCGCTCGCCTTTCACTATATTTGTCCAATGCGGAAGCCGGCCGAGCGTCGTGCCGGGTTTCCGCCAGACCACTCAGTTGCAGTATGAAACGATTCGTGATCCTTTTGGCGGCCGTTGCGGCTCTGCATGGCGCCGTTTCGGCCCAGGAGGCCACCCTTCCGAGTCCCGATGCCAAGGCTATCGGCATGGGCGGCGTGATGATGACCACGCTCTCCAGTTCGCATGCCATCTACAACAACCCGGCGCTGGTCGCCTTCTCGATGACCTCTTCGCAGGTATCCTCTTCCTATTACGGGCAGGGGCAATTCGACTACTATGCCGTCTCGGGAAGCTGCCGCATCAACGTCTCCAATATCGTGCAGGCCGGCTGGCGGCAATATCTGCGCGAAAACGGCAACAACGACATGGCCGTCGATCTGGGATACACGCGGCGGATCAACGAACGGTGGGCCGTCGGTATCGTGGGACGCTATCTGCATCTGCGACGTCCCGACGCTTCGGCCGATGCCCTGGCCGCCGACGTGAGCGTCGCCTATCAACTGCCGCTGGAGATCGGCAGCTACTCCACGCTGCGGGCCGGCGCCAAACTGGCCAATCTCGGTGCGTATCTCTCCGATACCGACCACTCGCTGCCCGTCGATCTCACGGCCGGCGCAGCCCTCGATACGTTCCTCAGCGATGCCCACGAAATCACGGTCGGCGCCGATCTGGGCTACTATTTCTACCCGAAGGATGTCCGGGGCTACCAGATGTCACTCGGCGTGGAGTACAACCTCATGCAGCTCGTCCAGTTCCGGGGCGGCTATCACTACGGCGAACAGCGCTATTACTACCCCAGCTACTGGTCGGCCGGCGTCGGGGTGCGCATCCTGCATCTGCGTCTCGACTTCGCCTACCTTTTCGCCAAGAAGGAGACTCTGTTGCACAACACCTACAGTCTGAGTTTCGGCTTCGACTTCTGAGACGGTGCCGCCGGGCCGGTGATACAGGGAGGAGCGGATCCTGTGCCAGGATGAATGCTCAATCCTTCCGACGCCGAATATCCTCCAGCAAACCCTCGCAACCGTCCTCCAACAGGTTCAGCACCAGCTCGAACCCGTCGTGACCTTCGTAATAGGGGTCGGGAACGTAGCTCCAGTCGGGATGATGACGGCAGAAATCGGTCATGCGGTAGATCTTCTGCGCCGCGGCCCGCGACGGAGCCATCCGGTGAAGCGTTTCGTAATTCATGTCGTCCATGACGATGATCCGGTCGAAACGGTCGAAATCCTCCTCCCGAATCTGACGGGCCCGGTGGGTCAATGCATACCCCCGGCGGGCTGCGGCGCTGCGCATCCGAGGATCGGGCAGGTCACCCCGATGACCGCCGTACGTGCCGGCCGAATCCACTTCGATTGCATCCGCAAGCCCCGCCCGTTCGATCCGGTCCCGCAGAATGCCCTCGGCGGCCGGAGAGCGGCAAATGTTGCCCAAACAGACAAAAAGTACACGTGTTTTCATCGCCGCAAAGATAAAGTTTCGGCCGATGGTCTCCAAATCCGCCACCGGAATTTTCGGACAAAATTCCCGGAACGCATTTTGCAGTTGGCGTCCGGTTTGGAAAGGTGCTTTTGACCAGAAGATGGCCCGTTATGCCGGTCCGGGATCTTCCTCCTGCTGCTCCCGGCCGGCTGCAGACCCTTCGTCCGGGCCCCTTTGACAACCGATCCGACTGAAAAAATGACCATTAGAACAGTAATAGAAGCGTTGCACCCCTCGATGTTCAAGGATTTTGTCGTAACTTTGCCCCCGATTTATTGCAACGAAACCGAAAATACCCAGAACCTATGAAGATGAAAGGAATGGTGATGCTGGCAGCCGCAGTGCTGACCCTCTCGACGGTTTCCGCTCAGCAGCTGCCCCGCAAGGTGCAGAATGTCGAGATCCTCGACCTGAACGGCAAACCCGCCAAATTGCCCCACTTCGGAGAGAAAAACCTCATGATATTCTACGTCGATCCCGACCGGCACAAGCAGAACGAAGACTTTACCTATGAACTCGAACGCAACCACCGCGCCTCGGGTGACAACCTCTACGGATTCGGTATCATGAACCTCATGGATGCCCCCATGATCCCCAACGGCATGGCCCGCAGCATGGCCAAAAAACGCACCGAAAAGAACGGCGCCACGGTCCTGGCCGACGAAGGCCGCATCCTGAGCAAGGCCTGGGGCCTGGGCGACTGCAACAACCAGTTCGTACTGCTGATCGTCTCCAAGGAGGGTGAGCTGGTATTCATGCGCAAGGGCGTCCTCTCCGAAGCCGATAAAGAGGCCTTTTACCAAACCATCGAGAAGTATCGTTAACGCATGCTGCGCCGATCCGCCTTGCTGGCACTCCTGACCGTCTTCACGGGAGCCCTCAGCCCCGGGGTCGCACAGGAATCCGAATGGAGCCTCGCACAGGGAGACACCATTCGCTATACCTACACCCCGCTGCCGCAGGACACACCCCGAAAAAAGTCCTTCCTGAAACGGATCGTGGACTATTTCGGCGAATCGACCACCGACCGGACCTTCGAGAAAAAAATCGACTTCACCTTTGCCGGAGGCCCGAGCTATTCGAAAACAACCAGTCTCGGAATCGCAGCCCTCGCCGCGGGCCTCTATCGGCTGGACCGTACCGATTCGATCACTTCACCGTCGAACGTTTCCGTCTTCGCGAATGTGTCGATCACGGGGTTCTACTCCGTCGGTATGTTCGGTAACAACATCTTTTCCAAGAATAAACAGCGCCTGAGCTACAACGTTACTTTCGCTTCAGCGCCCCGCGATTTCTGGGGTATCGGATACGATAACGCGCTCCATAACGAGGTGAGCACCTACTCCGAAAAACGGATCATGATCGACGCCCGCTATCTGCACAAGGTGTTGCCGAACACCTTCGTCGGCGGACTGGTCAACTTCGACTACACGCGAGGCATCCGTTTCTCGAAACCCGAATACCTCGACGGCGAAAATTCGCAATATGTCGCTACGGGAATCGGAGCCCTAGTTGAATACGACAGCCGCGATTTCATTCCCAACCCCTTCAAAGGGGTCTATGTCAGCTTCCGGGAGACCTGTTTCCCCAAGGCGCTGGGCAATTGCGGCCGGGCACTCTGGCAGACAACCTTCACGGCCGATGCCTATCAGCGCGTGTGGAAAGACTGCATCCTGGCCGTTGATCTCTTCGCCGAATTCAACTCCGACGGCACCCCCTGGCCCATGCTCGCCCGACTGGGTGACAACCAGCGCATGCGCGGATACTACCTCGGCCGCTTCACGGACAACAACATGATTACCTTTCAGGTGGAACTCCGGCAGCGGATCTGGCGACGCATCGGAGGCGTCGTCTGGGGCGGAGCCGGCAACGTCTTCCATACGTTCCGCGATTTCCAGTGGAACCAGACGCTGCCCAACTACGGTCTCGGCCTGCGCTGGGAACTCAAAAAACGGGTCAACGTGCGACTCGACTACGGATTCGGCAAGGAGACGAACAGTTTCCTGCTGAGCATCAACGAAGCTTTTTAAGTGTAAGACGAACGGACTATGAGTGTTGAGAAGAATCGGAAAGAGGTGCATCGGATCGTCAAGACCCGCAGCCGTTTCACCACGCTGCTGACGGTCTACTTCTTCGTGGCGTTGATCATTCCCAACTGCGTGTTGATCAATACGGAAGAATACTCCATCTGGAGTGATGAAGCACTGATACTCCTGCCGCTCGGATTCTACATGATGTGGAGCGTGGCGCTCCGCCGCTCGGGAGTGATGATCTGGCTCGGATTCCCGTTCATCTTCTTCTGCGCCTTCCAGATCGTGCTGCTCTACCTGTTCGGCAACTCGATCATCGCCACGGACATGTTCACCAACGTCCTGACGACCAATCCCGGCGAGGCCAACGAGTTGCTGAGCAACATCTATCCGTCGGTCGTGCTGGTCTGCGTGATCTACATTCCGCTGCTCTGGCTGGCAGCACGCGAAATCGCCCACAAGCGCTACATCTCCCATACCTCCCGTATGAGCATCGGGTTGACCGGCGGCGCCCTCTTCTCGCTGGGTCTGCTGGCGCTCTGGCCCGCCTACCACGTCAGCGAATCGAAGCACGTCCTGCGCGACGAAATCTTCCCGCTGAATGTCATCTACAACCTCGGGTTGAGCGGCTCGGAGTTCCGCAAGTCGCACAACTTCGAAAAAAGTTCCGAGGGTTTCTCCTTCGAGGCCCGGCGTACGGCCCAGGCTCCCGGCCGCGAGGTCTACGTCTACATCATCGGGGAGGCGGCCCGCGCCATGAACTGGCAGTTGTATGGATATGAACGTGAGACTAATCCGCGCCTGTCGAAGCGCAACGACGTGGTGGTCTTCCGCGACATGCTCACCCAGAGCAACACCACCCACAAAAGCGTCCCCTTGATCCTCTCGTCGGTGGCCACCGACGAACATGAGGAGCTCTATCGCCGCAAGGGGCTTCCCGCCCTCTTCAACGAGATCGGATTCGACACCTGGTTCATCTCCAACCAGTCGCCTCAGGGTGCCATGATCGACAATCTGGCCCACGATGCCAACCATCTGATCTACATCCGCTCGCCGCGCCACGACATGCAACTGCTCGACGAGATGAGGCGGGTGCTCGAACGGACCGATGAACGGAAGATCCTCTTCATCCTCCATTGCTACGGCTCGCACTTCAGCTATCATCAGCGCTATCCGCGCGAATTCGCCCGCTTCCTGCCCGACGATGACGTCGCCATTGCTCTGAAGCACCGTCAGACGCTGGTCAATGCCTACGACAACTCGATCCTCTATACGGACTATTTCCTCGCCGAGACAATCGGATTCCTCGAATCGCTCGAAAATACCTCCTCGGCCCTGCTCTACTGTGCGGACCACGGTGAGGATCTGATCGACGATTCGCGCGAACGCTTCCTCCACGCCTCGCCCACCACCACGGCCTATCAACTCTGTGTGGCGTCGCTGGCCTGGTTCTCGGAGGAGTACTGCCGCACGTTCCCCGAAAAGGTCGAGGCGGCCCGAGCCAACGAAACCGCACCGGCCAATACCCATGCCCTCTTCCACACGATGGCCGACATGGCTTCGATCGAGGGCCGTTACCTCTCGACACAGGTTTCGCTTGTCAGTCCGGATTACGACCGGACAGCGCCACGCTTCTATCTGAACGACCACAACGAAGCGGTTCCCTATCCCAAGACGGGCCTCAAGGAGCTCGATTTCGAGGTCTTCCGTCGTTACGGCATCAAAATGTGACAGCGGGGCCCGAGGGGCACACGGACCCGGAGGGGGCGAGGGGCGATGAGAGGGCCCCAAAAGTGCCGAGAGACAAAAGCGTAATACCGGGGAGAAAGACCGTTGCCCGAGAGTCAAAGGGGCAAATGACCGGAAGACAAAAGCGGAATCAGCCGGAGGAAGAGATCGTTGCCCGAGAGTCAAAGGGGTAATGACCGGAGACCCCAAAGGCAATCGGCCTCCGAGGAGAGGGCTGCTGACGGCGGAGCAACTGACTCAAAGGAAACTCCCGAAGCGTGTCCGGAGGTACCAAAAGCGCCGGAATGTTCAAACAAAAAAGGCCGCGACTTCGAGCCGCGACCTTTTTCACAATCCGAAATGCGAATTATTTCGAAGCCTCTACGGATACCTTGCGGAACTCCTTCATCAGCTTCGAAAGCTCAAGAGCCGACTTGCGGGCACGCGTACCGGCAGCCTTGTTGTTCTTCTCAACCTGAGCGGCTGCATTGGCAGCAAATACTTCGAACTCGGCATTGATCTTTTCTACTAACTCTTTCATGGTTTTAGAATTTTAATTGTTTTAGAGTTTTTGGGTTGTTATCAACGCAAAGATATAAAAATATTCTAAACCCCAGCCTCTGAAGCCCGAAAAACGCGTTTTTTTCAAGGAAAAACAGCCTTTTGACAGGGGCCTGCCCCCGTTTTGACTCCCCGACAGCGCAAAAACGGCCGAATATTAGCCCGATCCGCCCGGAAAAACGGATCTTGTCCGGAATCTCCGGAAACGGACGCTCCGCAAAACCAGCCCTCCCCCAGGACAAAAGATACCTATAATCAGGGATTGACCGTCTCGGAATAATATCGTATTTTTGCAGCCGAAAAACTCTACGTGAAAAATGCGTCTTTCCGAATTGAAAAGCGGTGAATCCGCCACGATCGTCAAGGTCATGGGCCACGGCGGTTTCCGGCGCCGCATCATGGAGATGGGATTCGTCCGCGGCGAGCGGGTCGAGGTGATTCTCAATGCCCCGCTCAAGGATCCCATCGAATACCGGATCATGGGTTACGATATCTCGCTACGGCGCAGCGAAGCCGAAATGGTCGAAGTCCTCTCGGACAGTGAAGCCGACGAATACCTCGCCCGCCGGGCCGAGCGGATCCGCCAGGTGACCGGAGACGGCAATCCGAACGATCCCGCAACGGACAGCAATGACGACGAGTGCGCTTCGCGCGAAGAGGTGCTGGACCGCCAGAGCCGCACGATTACCGTGGCACTGGTCGGAAACCCCAACAGCGGCAAAACCTCGCTCTTCAACGCCATCTCGGGCGGTCACGAACACGTCGGAAACTACAGCGGCGTGACGGTCGGTGCCAAGATCGGACACTGCGAATACAAGGGTTACCACTTCGAGATCACCGATCTGCCCGGCACCTACGCCCTGTCGGCCTACACCCCCGAAGAGCGGTTCGTCCGTCACCACCTCGCCACGCAGACCCCCGACGTGGTGATCAACTCGGTCGTTGCCTCGAACATCGAGCGCAACCTCTACCTCACCACCGAACTGATCGACATCAACCCGCGGATGGTCGTGGCACTGAACATGTACGATGAGCTCAAAGCCAGCGGTTCGACGCTCGATTACGACAGTCTGGGCCGCATGCTGGGTGTACCGATGGTTCCGGTAGAGGCCCGCAACAACAAGGGCATCAACGATCTGCTCGATACGGTAATCAATGTTTACGAAAACCGGGACGAGCGCGTGCGCCACATTCATATCAACATGGGGCCGGTCATCGACGAGAGTCTGCGCAAGCTCAACAGCGACATGAGCCTCCACCGCGACGAACTGCCCAAGGCCTTCCCGCCCCGATACTGGGCCATGAAGATGCTCGAAAGCGACAAGCAGGCCGAGGAGTCGCTGCGCAGTTGCGAACGCTACCCGGTCTGGACCGAAATCCGTGACCGCGAGGCCAAGCGGATCTCCGAAGCGCTGGGCGAAGATGTCGAAACGGCCTTCGCCAACCAGAAATACGGCTTCATCCAGGGCGCCCTGAAGGAGACCTACACCCCCGGCAAACGCGAAGAGGTGACCGCAACGGCGCTGATCGACACCTTCGTCACCCACAAACTCTGGGGATTCCCGATCTTCTTTGCCCTGATGGGGCTGATGTTCTGGTGCACGTTCAGCATCGGAGCCTATCCCCAGTCGTGGATCGAAGCGCTGGTCGGTTGGATCGGCCGCGGCGTCAATGCACTGATGCCCGCCGGAGCGTTGCGTGACCTGATCGTCGACGGTATCATCGGCGGCGTCGGGTCGGTCATCGTCTTCCTCCCGAACATCATGATCCTCTACCTTTTCATCGCCTTCATGGAGGATTCGGGTTATCTGGCCCGCGCGGCCTTCATCATGGACCGCGTCATGCACCGCATCGGCGTTCACGGAAAATCGTTCATCCCGCTGATCATGGGATTCGGCTGCAACGTCCCCGCCATCATGGCCTGCCGGACCATCGAAAGCAAAAGCAGCCGGCTGATTACCATCCTGATAACGCCATTCATGTCCTGCAGTGCGCGAATTCCAATCTACATCCTCATGACCGGGGTCTTCTTCTCGGCCAACGCCGGCGCCGTCATGCTGGGACTCTATCTGCTGGGCATCGTCGTGGCAATCATCACCGCCCGGCTGATGCGACGCTTCCTCTTCCCCGTCGACGAGACGCCGTTCGTCATGGAGCTGCCCCCCTATCGTCTCCCGACCTGGAAGACCACCCTCTCGCACATGTGGGACAAGTGTGCGCAGTATCTCAAGAAGATGGGCGGCATGATCCTCATCGCATCGGTCATCGTCTGGGCCCTGAGCTATTACCCCCGTTCGGAAAAGGGGGGCAGCAGCGAAACCCATTACGAAAACTCCTATCTGGGACGCATCGGAAAGGGATGCGAACCGGTCTTCCGCCCGCTGGGATTCAATTGGAAGGCCAGCGTGGCGCTGCTCTCGGGACTCCCGGCCAAGGAGATCGTCGTCTCGACACTCAGCGTCCTCTATGCCGAACCGCAGACCGAGGCCGACGCTCCGTCGGCACAGACGCCCGGTGCGCAGCTTCCGCCGCAGACCATCGGCATCATCGGCGGTGCGGATGCCTCGACCCAGATCCTCGTCGAAGACGCTGCGGTCGGATCAACGGCCGGATCGACGGTCGACAATGCCGGCAAAACGGCGGATGCGTCCGACGAAGAGCAGCTGGATTCCCTTTCGCAACGGCTGCTTGAGAGCGGCGACTTCTCGACGGCGGCCGCCCTGGCCTTCCTGGTTTTCATCCTGCTCTACGTGCCGTGCATCGCCACCGTCGTGGCCATCGGCACCGAAGCCGGATGGAAATGGGCCGCCGCGTCGATCCTCTACAACACGGCCGTCGCCTGGGTGATGGCCTGGATCGTCTACCACATCGCACGGCTCTTCTGCTGACAGACCATGGAGAACGGTGTACAGGACTATATCGTCTGGGGAATTGTGGCGGCGGCCGTCGCTGCAGCGGTCGTCTGGTTCTGGCGGCTGCTGTGCGGCCGTCGAAGGGGCGGCTGCGCCTCCTGCAGCCAGACAAAATGCCCGCTCCGGGAGATCCGACGAAAATAAATTTGCGTATACACGCCTCTTGCGCTATATTTGCCGCCCGAAAACGGCGGAATCCCACAGCGAAGCCGACCTCCCGAGGAAGTCGGCTTCGCCGTTTGTCGGGTTTGCCCCCGCCGATAACCGTGTGTGAACGTAAATGTGATTTTATGACCGGACTCTTCTTCATTCTCCTCTTCTGGCTCATCGGAAATGCCCTGAGCCTCCTGACCGGCGGATACATCTCCGGAAACATCATCGGACTGATCCTCCTCTTCGTCTCGCTCTGCATGCACTGGGTCAAGGCCGAAACCATCCGCCCGGCGGCCCGCTTCCTGCTCGGAGCCATGGCCCTCTTTTTCGTCCCCTACGGCGTGGGCCTCATGGATTCGTACCGCGTCATTCTCGAAAACCTCTGGGCAATCCTCGTCTCGGGAATCATCTCGACGATCCTTGTGCTCTTCGTCACCGGAAAAACCTTCCAAAGCCTGAACCGCAGAGTCCGGCTGCGTCACATCAAACAACAACGCCACCATGCTTGATTTCCAGTTCCTCCGATCGGACCTCTTCCTGCTCACCCTCACCGTGGGTCTCTATTGCCTCGGAACGCTCATCTACCGGCGTTCGCACATGCCGCTGCTCCATCCCGTGCTGCTGACGTTCGTCTCCGTGATCGTCTTCCTGCGCTGCGCGGGCATCGACTACCCCCGGTATCAGGAGGCAACCGGCATCCTCAATTTCGCCCTCGGCCTGTCGGTCGTCGCTCTGGGCTACCTGCTCTACGAACAGCTGGAACGGCTCCGCAGCAGTCTGATGCCCGTAGCCGTGGCCACACTCGCCGGCTGTGTGGTCGGCGGGCTGAGCGTCGTCTACATCGCCGAGGCATTCGGCGTCGAACGCCAGATCCTGAACTCGCTCGCGCCCAAATCGGTCACCGTCCCCATTGCCGTATCGGTGGCCGGACCGCTGGGCGGAAACGTCTCGGTTACCTCCGTGGTGGTCTTCTGCGTCGGAATCTTCGGCAGCATCTTCGGCGAGTGGATTCTCCGCCACTGCGGCGTCCGGGATCCCGAAGCCCGCGGTTTCGCCCTTGGTGCCGCCGCACACGGAATCGGTACCGCACGGGCCATCGAAATCGGGGTCGTCGAAGGTGCCTTGAGCGGACTGGCCATGGCGCTGATGGGGCTGGCTACGGCCCTGCTCGTGCCGCTGATGGAGCGCTACCTCTATTGAAAGAGCCTCAGTTCGCAAAACAGATTCGCGTGAAACGCCTGCTGAGGTGCCTGCACGGCCCACGAAAGGCGTTTTCGCCGTTTTTGTTCCTATAATTTTTTAATATTCCCGCGAATTGCCTATCTTTGTCGACAGCATAATCCCAAATCTAACACAATATGGCAAAAGCAGTCAACATCGCCCGTTCACACCGCATGGACGGTATCGGAGAGTACTATTTCTCGCGTCGTCTGCGCGAAATAGCTGAGATTGAAGCGGCTACGGGCCGCCAGATCGTAAAACTGGCCATGGGAAGCCCCGACCTTCCGCCTCATCAGTCCGTCATCGACTGCCTGGCCAGGGAGGCCCAGCGCCCCGACGTACACAAGTACATGTCCTATCAGGGTGAACCCATTCTGCGTAAGGCTTTTGCCGACTGGTACAAGAAATGGTATCATGTCGATCTCGACTTCAAGTCGGAGGTCTACCCCCTGATCGGCTCGAAGGAGGGTATCATGCACATCTGCATGACGTTCCTCAATCCCGGCGACAAGGTCCTCGTCCCGAACCCCGGCTATCCGACCTACTCGGCCGGCGTGAAGCTCGCCGGAGGTGTCATGGTCCCCTACTCGCTCAACAAGGAGACGAACTTCTACCCCGATTTCGAGGCTATCGAAAAGGCCGGGCTCGACGGCGTGAAGATGATGCTCGTCAACTACCCCAACATGCCGACCGGACAGGTCGGTTCGATGGAACTCTTCCGCAAGATCATCGACTTCGGCGCCAAGCACAATATTCTGATCATCCACGACAACCCCTACAGCTTCATCCGCAACTCGGCCGGTCCGCTCTCGATCATGGCCGTCGAGGGGGCCAAGGAGGTTGCCCTGGAGCTCAACTCCCTGTCGAAGGGGCACTCGATGGCCGGATGGCGCGTCGGCGTGCTGGTCGGAAAGGCCGAGTGGATCAAGGATGTCATGACCTTCCGCAGCAACATGGACTCCGGTATGTTCTACCCCATTCAGGCGGCTGCCGCCACGGCGCTCGCCCTCGGTGAGGATTGGTACAAGCAGCTCAACGAGATTTACTACGGGCGTGAGCGTCAGGCCTACGAACTGCTCAACGCGCTGGGGTGCTCCTACCGCGAGCATCAGGCCGGTCTGTTCGTCTGGGCCGAACTCCCCGAGGATTACAAGGGCGACAGCTTCTCGTTCTCGGACGAGGTGATGGAGAAGACCGATGTCTTCCTCACACCGGGCGGTATCTTCGGTTCCGAAGGTCTGCGCTACATCCGCATCACGCTCTGCTGCCCCGAGGAGCTGCTCAAGAAGGCAACGGACAAGATCAAGGCCGCTTTCGGAAAATAGTCTCCGGCAAACGGACCAGGCAAAGCCGCAACTTCCTACGGGAGGCTGCGGCTTTTTTGTGGAAAAGAGCCGGGCGGCAGGGAGCGTTCGGAGGGTCGGGATCGGAGCCGGGTCCCGAACGGATGAATGGGGACTCCGCCGGAACGAGAACATGCCGGCAGCGACGCTTCGTCGGGGGACGAGCCCCGAACGGATGAATGCAGACTCTGCCGGGCATGAAAGCCACACGACGGCCGCACTCTGCCGGAGAAGAAAAACAGCCGTCTCTTTCCGGGAGACGGCTGTTGCGTGGCGGTGAACCGCAGCGTGCGGGGCGGTTTACTCGCGTACGATGCGGATCGAGAGGATGCGGTCTCCGCGGCGGATGTCGTCGATCACGTCCAGCCCCTCGACCACCTGTCCGAAGCAGGTGTGAACCCCGTCGAGGTGTTTCGTATTCTCGCGGTTCATGCAGATGAAGAACTGCGATCCGCCCGTGTCCTTCCCGGCGTGGGCCATCGACAGCACGCCCCGGTCGTGGCGCTGGCGCGGTGCCGAGGTCTCGCACTTGATCGTATAGCCCGGTCCTCCGGTTCCGTCTCCACGCGGGCAGCCGCCCTGGATCACGAAGTCCGGAATGACACGGTGGAACGTCAGTCCGTCGTAGAAGCCGTGTTCGGCCAGGTCGACGAAGTTGGCCACCGTACCCGGCGTCTCGTCGGCGTAGAGCTCGGCCTTCATCGTTCCCTTTTCGGTCTCAATAATGGCGTAGGTCTTCATGGGTATCTTCAGTTGTTCCGGTTTTTATTCGGTTACCTTGACTTTGGCGGCGGCAGCCTTCACCCGGTCGCGCAGCGCGTCAAGGTCGCTGCCAAGCGGTTCGTAGCCCACGACGACACCCATGCGGCGGTTGACACGCGCCGTCGGTTTGCCGAAAATACGGATGTCGGTACGCGGATTGTCGGCCAGTGCCTCCGCTACGCCCTCATAGTGCGGCGTCTGCGTGGCCACGGGCGAGAGGATCACGGCGCTGGCGCCCATCCGTTCGAAGGTGATCTCCGGGATCGGAAGCCCCAGCACGGCCCGCAGGTGGAGTTCGAACTCGTTGAGATTCTGCGTCCCGGCCAGCGTCACCATGCCCGTATCGTGCGGGCGCGGCGAGAGCTCCGAGAAGTAGACGCCATTCTCGTGGCTCAGGAAGAACTCCACGCCCCAAAGGCCGGCGCCGGTCAGTGCTCCCGTGACGGCGGCAGCCATACGCTGTGCTTCGGCCTGGTGTTCGGGGGCAATCTCAGGCGCCTGGAAACTCTCGCGGTAGTCGCCGCCCTTCTGCACGTGACCGATCGGCGGGCAGAAGAGCGTCGGGCCGTTCTTCTGCGTGACGGTCAGCAGCGTGATCTCGCTGTCGAAGCGGATGAACTCCTCGACGATCAGTTCGCGGATGTCGCCCCGCGAGCCCTCGCAACCGTAGTGCCAGGCAGCCTCCACCTCGTCGGCCGAACGGACCACCGACTGGCCCTTGCCCGACGACGACATCAGCGGCTTGACCACGCACGGGTAGCCGATCCGGTCGGCCGCCTCGCGAAGCTCCTGGAGCGTCCTGGCGTAGAAGTAGCGGGCCGTCTTCAGTCCCAGCTCCTTGGCAGCCAGGTCGCGGATCGCCTTGCGGTTCATCGTGAAGTTGACGGCACGGGCACTCGGGACGACCTGGATCCCCTCGCGCTCGAAGTCGTAGAGGCGTTCGGTGCGGATCGCCTCGATCTCCGGGACGATGATGTCCGGGCGGTGTTTGGCAACGGCGGCCGAAAGGGCCTCGCCATCCAGCATGTCGAAGACTTCGCAGGCATCGGCCACCTGCATGGCCGGTGCTCCGGCATACTTGTCGCACGCAACGACCGTCTGGCCCAGTCGCTGGGCCGCAATCACGAACTCCTTGCCCAGTTCGCCCGAGCCCAGAAGCAGTATCTTTTTCATCTGTGTGGTGGTTTTGGATTTTTCGACTACAAAGATAGAATTTTTTCCGTTGATACGGCACGCTGCGGGCGGCATTCGCTGAGAAAAGGCTATTCGGGTATCGGGCGCGAGCGCCGTTCAATCGTTATCACCACGTGCTGCCAGCGTTTGCGTGCGCTCTGCTGCTGGTGACACCCGTTGCACGTTCAAGTTCTTCACTCCCCTTGAGGAAGAGAACCGGAATTTCCCGATTTGGCTTGACTTTCATGGTTTTCTATGTTTTAACAGGTTGACAGTCCAGTCGTTTTGCGTCGGCTCCAACAGGATCCTCGGGGCGTGTGCAGCAGCTTGCCATGCAAAAAACAGGTGCGGAAGCGCGGTTGAGAATTGCTTTCACGTGTCGGTCGACGGCTGTCAAAAAGTGAAACGGCTGCTGAAACACAAATTGGCATCTACTTAATATTTAAGCAGATGCCAATTTCGCTTGTGGAGGTGGCGGGAGTCGAACCCGCGTCCAAACAGGGAACCCGAAAGCTTTCTACACGCTTAGTCGCCGTTTGATCCTTCTCCCCGTACCTGGCAGGCAACAACCCAGCACAGGGCCCAGTCCCTTGATCTTCGCACGCCGGTCGGGACCGCCGGTGCACTATCTCTAAATGAATGATACCCCGTATGGAAAGGCATTAAAGAGCGGAACACCTCTCCGGGATACTCGTCGCCAAGACGCCTTGGCCTCGGCGATTAAGCTAATTTTCCTTGAAAATTAGGCAGCGAGTGCGTAGCTGTTATTGCCATTTGTAGTTCGAGCGTCGGGATTTACGAGCCGCCACACAGCGCTCGGCGTGCTTACAATCAAACTCTGCCTGCTGTCAAAACCGGGCACCCCCGAATTTGTTTGCAGTCGGCTGTCGACCGTAGACGCGGCAAAGATAATACATTTTTCCCGTTTTTCACCCTCCGGCTCCCCCGTTCCGGAGATTTTTTCGTATCTTTGGCCTCGGTAAACCGAAAACTGTCATGGACAATTCCTATGTCGTTGAGCTCCGCGACGTGGCCATCTACCACGCCGACGACCCCTTCGGAAGCGTCTCCGAAAAGAAACTCCTCCGCCAGGGCGAAATGGTCCTCTCGGAGGTCAACCTCGCTATCCGTCCCGGCGAGTTCGTCTATCTGATCGGACGCGTCGGAAGCGGCAAAAGCTCGCTCCTGAAGACCCTCTATGCCGACATGCAGCTCCTTACGGGCGAAGGCCATATCGCCGGATTCGACCTGCGGAAGCTCCGCCGCCGCGACATCCCCTATCTGCGCCGCAAGATCGGAATCGTCTTCCAGGACTATCAGCTCCTTACGGACCGCAACGTCTTCATGAATCTCTACTACGTGATGAAGGCCACCGGCTGGAAGTACGAACACGAGATCCGCGAACGCATCGACAAGGTTCTCGGGCTGGTCGAGCTGGGCGCCAAAAGCTACAAGATGCCCTTCGAGCTCTCGGGCGGCGAACAGCAGCGCCTGGTCATCGCACGCGCCCTGCTGAACCGCCCGCAGGTGCTGCTGGCCGACGAACCCACCGGAAACCTTGACCCCGTGACGGCCGACGGCATCATGAAACTCTTCCGCCGGATCGCCGAGGACGGCTGCGCCGTGGTGATGTCCACCCACAACACCTCGCTGATCGAGAACTATCCCGCACGGGCCATCCTCTTCTCGCAGGGCAAGATCCGCGAGGTCGATCTCGAAGCCGAACTCGCCTGATTTTCCCGCCCGAAAGCCTCCCCGGCATATTGGATTATCCGAAAACTTTTCGTACATTTGTACGATATTTGAAAGTTTGAGATGAGTACCGAACCAGAAATCATTAAGAAACAGGAAGAAGAATATTCCGCATCCAACATTCAGGTCCTCGAAGGTCTGGAGGCCGTGCGGAAACGTCCCGCCATGTATATCGGCGATATCGGCGAAAAGGGTCTCCACCACCTCGTCTACGAGGTCGTAGACAACTCCATCGACGAGGCCCTGGCCGGCTACTGCGACAAAATCGACGTCACCATCAACGAGGACAACTCCATCACCGTCAAGGACAATGGCCGCGGTATCCCCACCGGATTCCACGAAAAGGAGGGCAAGTCCGCACTCGAAGTCGTACTGACCGTCCTGCATGCCGGAGGTAAGTTCGACAAGGGTAGCTACAAGGTCTCCGGAGGTCTGCACGGCGTCGGCGTATCCTGCGTCAATGCCCTCTCCACGCTGCTGATCGCCGAAGTCCACCGCGAAGGAAAGATCTTCCGCCAGACCTACTCCAAGGGGAAACCTACCTCCGAAGTCGAGATCATCGGCGAATGCTCCGACCGCGGAACGACCATCACCTTCAAGCCCGATGCCGAGATCTTCACCCATACCACCGAATACAAGTATGACATCCTCGCAAGCCGTCTCCGCGAGCTGGCGTTCCTGAACAAGGGAATCCATCTGAACCTCTATGACCGCCGTCCCGACGAGGAGGGTAAACTCCGTGAGGATCACTTCTATTCGGAGGAGGGTCTCAAAGAGTTCGTCAAGTACCTCGATGCCACGCGCGGCACCCCGATCATTGATCAGATCATCTATCTCGATACCGAGAAGAACGGTGTCCCGGTCGAGGTGGCCATGCAGTACAACGACTCCTTCTCGGAGAACGTCCACTCGTACGTCAACAACATCAACACCATCGAGGGCGGTACCCATCTGACCGGATTCCGCCGGGCCCTGACCCGAACGCTCAAGAAGTACGCCGAGGATTCGGGCATGCTCTCCAAGTTGAAGTTCGACATCAACGGCGACGACTTCCGCGAAGGTCTTACCGCGGTGGTTTCGGTCAAGGTGGCCGAGCCTCAGTTCGAAGGGCAGACCAAAACCAAACTCGGCAATGACGAGGTGGCTGCCGCCGTCGATCAGGCCATGGCTGCCGCTCTGGGCGATTATCTCGAAGAGAATCCCAAGGATGCCAAGGCCATCGTGCAGAAGGTGATTCTGGCCGCTACGGCCCGTCACGCCGCCCGTCACGCCCGCGAACTTGTTCAGCGCAAGACCGTCCTCTCGGGAGCGGGTCTGCCCGGAAAGCTGGCCGACTGTACGAGCCGCGACCGCTCGGAAGCCGAGATCTTCTTCGTCGAGGGTGACTCCGCAGGCGGTACCGCCAAGTCGGGCCGTGACCGTAACTTCCAGGCCATCATGCCGCTGCGAGGCAAGATCCTGAACATCGAAAAGGCCCAGGAGCACAAGATGTGGGAGAACGAGGAGATCAAGAACATGTTCCTCGCTCTGGGTGTCAAGATCGGAACCGAGGAGGACTCCAAGGCCCTGAACCTCGAAGGGCTGCGCTACAACAAGATCATCATCATGACCGATGCCGATGTCGACGGAAGCCACATCGCCACGCTGATGCTGACGTTCTTCTTCCGCAAGATGAAGGAGCTGATCGAAAACGGCCACGTATACATCGCCACCCCGCCCCTCTATCTGGTCAAGAAGGGCAAGCAGGAGCGTTACTGCTGGACCGAGAAGGAGCGCGACGAGATCACCGCCGAATTCGGCAAGGGAGCCCACGTACAGCGTTACAAAGGTCTCGGTGAGATGAACGCCCACCAGCTGTGGGAGACCACGATGAATCCCGACACACGCATCCTGCGCCAGGTCAACATCGAAAATGCCGCCGAGGCCGACCGCATCTTCTCGATGCTGATGGGTGACGACGTGCCGCCCCGCCGCGAATTCATCGAGAAGAACGCCCACTACGCCAATATCGACGCGTAAGCAAACTCCATGGAAAAGGACTGTCCGACGAGTACGGACAGCCCTTTTTCGATATAACGAAACAACAGCCAACCGATTAAAAACACCCGCGGTATGAAAGTTACGGTTATCGGTGTCGCCGGTGGTACCGGCTCGGGAAAATCAACCCTCGTCAAACGGCTTCAGGAGGCGTTCGTCGGGGACGATGTCGCCACGCTCTGCCACGACTACTACTACAAGGCCCATCCCGAACTTACCTACGAGGAGCGTACGAAGCTCAACTACGACCATCCCCAGGCCTTCGATACCGAGATGTTGGTCGAGCACATCAAGGCCCTGAAAAACAACGTTCCGATCGAACATCCCGTCTACTCGTTCGTCGAGCACGACCGCATGCCCGAAACCGTCTGCGTCAAACCCTCGAAGGTAATCATCGTCGACGGTATCTTGATCTTCGAAAACAAGGAACTGCGCGATCTGATGGACATCAAGGTCTATGTCGACACGGATGCCGACATCCGGCTGGCCCGGCGTATTCTGCGCGACGTCTGCGAACGCGGGCGTACAATGCAGTCCGTCATCACGCAATACACCTCCACGGTGAAGCCCATGCACGACGAGTTCGTCGAGCCTTCGAAGAAGTATGCCGACGTCATCATTCCCGAGGGTGGCTTCAACTCCGTGGCTGTCACCATGCTGATCCAGAGCATTCGTTCGCTCATCGAGCGCGGATAAATAGGTAACCTAAGAGCAGCCTTAAAATGATGAAGCTATGAAAAAACTTATTGTTCTTTTAATTTTCACTATTTCATTCAATTCGTTTGCTTTTGCTCAAAACAACAACGATGAAACTGAAAAAGCATTGCCAATGCAAAATGCGGAATTAATTCGTAAAGTTTGGTTTCTTGATATAGAAGGTGAAATGTATACCGATGTAGTAGTTTCAGTCAAATCCATTAGCCCAGATGGCTTTTTTAGCGACAAATACAGGGTTAAAGTAAAAGTAACAGACTCTAACGGTAAAACAGTGTGGAATAAGACTATGAAAAACGTTTATCTATATGTTTTTTCAGATGGACAAATTCAGATTGGAAGACCCAAATTCAGTCAACTTGTAATTTATTCAGGTAAGCGTGCCAACAAATATGAGAAAGGCATAATAAGAGAAAAAGAAGGCGTGTATAATTAGAATAACACCTAATCAAATAATAACACGAGCCCCGGCCCTTTTCGAGAGATCCGGGGCTCGTTGCATACCTTACCTCAAGTATTGCTTCGTTAGATGCCGGTTATCTTTTTGATCTCGTTCAGCTTGTTCAGCGCCTCCAGCGGCGTCAGCGCATTGATGTCAATCCCCTTGATCTGGTCGCGGATCTGCACCAGTACCGGATCGTCCAGCTGGAACATCGAAAGCTGCATGTTCTGCGGCACTCCACTCTCGGCTGCCTCCTTTACGGCCTGCGCCGATTTCCGCCCCCGATCCTTCAGGCTGCGGCTCGGGACAATCTCATTATTACCGTAGACCAGTTCGAGGTTGCGCAGGATCTCGTCGGCCCGCGCCACGACCGAAGCCGGCATGCCGGCCATGCGCGCCACGTGGATACCGAACGAGTGCTCCGTACCGCCGCGCTCGAGTTTGCGCAGGAAGACGATCTGGTTGCCCACCTCCTTTACGGCCACATGGTAGTTCTTCACCCGCGGGCACATCTGCTCCATTTCGTTCAGCTCGTGGTAGTGGGTCGCGAAGAGCGTCTTGGCACGGGCCGTCGGATGGTTGTGCAGGTACTCGACCATCGCCCAGGCGATCGAAATGCCGTCGTAGGTGCTCGTGCCGCGGCCGATCTCGTCCAGCAGCACGATGCTGCGGTCCGAGATGTTGTTCAGGATGCTGGCCGACTCCAACATCTCGACCATGAAGGTCGACTCGCCCTGCGAAATGTTGTCCGAGGCCCCGACACGCGTGAAGATCTTGTCCACAACGCCGATATGGGCCGATTGGGCCGGCACGAACGAGCCCATCTGCGCCATCAGGATGATCAGGGCCGTCTGGCGCAGCAGCGCCGACTTACCCGACATGTTGGGACCCGTGATCATCATGATCTGCTGCTTCTCATCGTCGAGCATCACGTCGTTGGGGATATACTCCTCTCCGACGGGCATCAGCGTCTCGATCACCGGGTGGCGGCCCTGGCGGATGTCGATCCGCTTGCCTTCGTCGAGCACCGGGCGCACGTAGCGCCGCTCGACGGCCAGCCGGGCAAACGACTGCAGGCAGTCGATCCGCGCCACGATGGCCGCATCGCGCAGCATCGGGCTCAACGAGTGGCAGATGAAGGCCATTAGCTCGGCATAGATCTGCTGTTCGAGCTGCAGCATCTTCTCCTCGGCACCGAGGATCTTCTCCTCGTACTCCTTCAGCTCCTCGGTAATGTAGCGTTCGGCGTTGGTCAGCGTCTGCTTGCGGATCCACGTCGAGGGCACCTTGTCCTTGTGGGCGTTGCGCACCTCGATGTAGTAGCCGAAGACGTTGTTGTAACTGATCTTCAGCGACGGGATTCCCGTCGCCTCGCTCTCCCGCTGCTGGATGTGGGCCAGGTAGTCCTTGCCGTGGAGGGCGATCCGGCGCAGGTCGTCCAGTTCGGGATTGACCCCGTCGGCAATGACGCCGCCCTTCTGGATCTGGTTGTTCTGCGGATCGGGATAGATCTCGTGCGCAATCCGGTCGCGGATCTCCGTCAGCAGGTCGATCTGCGAAGCCAGTGCATGGAGGCGTTCGTCGTCCGTCGATTCGAGGGCCGCCTTCAGCGTCTCGATTGCCGTGAGCGAGTTCTTCAGCTGCACCAGCTCGCGCGGCGTCACGCGCTGGGCCGAAATACGCCCCGCGATACGCTCCAGGTCGCCCACCAGCGACACCTGTTCCCGGACCGCGTCGGCCAGTTCGGTATCCTGCGTGAAGCGCTCGACCACATCCAGCCGGCGGTTGATCTGCTCGGGATCCTTGATCGGCATGGCGATCCACCGCTTCAGCAGGCGGCCGCCCATCGGCGTCAGCGTGCGGTCAATCACATCGGCAAAGCTGCACTTTTCACGCGCGCCGTTCGAGGAGAAAAGCTCCAGATTGCGGATTGTGAACTTGTCCACCCAGACGTAATCATCCTGGTCGATGCGCGAGATGGAGGTAATGTGGCTCGTCTCACGGTGTTCGGTGAAGTCCAGGTAGTAGAGAATGGCCCCGGCGGCCGAAATGCCCGCCGTGAAGTGGTCAATACCAAAGCCCTTGAGCGACGGCGTGCCGAACTGCTTGCAGAGTTTCTCGCGGTTGACCTCCTCGGAGAAAACCCATTCGTCGAGGCGGTAGGTGTAGAGCCGCGACCCGAAGCTCGACGTGAAGCGATCCTCAAAACCTCGCTGGTAGACAACCTCTTTCGGCTGAAGATTCGAGATCAGTTTGTCGACGTAACTGTCCGTACCCTCGGCCACGTAGAACTCGCCCGTCGAAATGTCAAGAAAGGCGACGCCCGTCTTCTGCCGGCCGAAATAGACCGAAGCGATGAAGTTGTTCTCCTTGTTGGCCAGAATGTTGTCGCCCATCACGACGCCCGGCGTCACCAGTTCAATCACGCCGCGTTTGACCAGTCCCTTGACCAGTTTCGGGTCCTCGAGCTGTTCGCAAATCGCCACGCGTTCGCCCGCCCGAACCAGTTTCGGCAGGTAGGTGTCGATCGCATGGTAGGGAAAGCCGGCCAGTTCGACGTACGAGGCGGCTCCGTTGGCCCTGCGCGTCAGGGTGATACCCAGAATGCCGCTCGCCTTGATTGCATCTTCCCCGAAGGTCTCGTAGAAATCCCCCACCCGGAAGAGCAGCACGGCATCGGGATGCACCGCCTTGATCGAATAATACTGCTTCATCAAGGGGGTTTCGACATATTTTTTCGTGTCGGTTTTCTTTTCGTTATTCTTTTCGGTAGCCAAGGTAAAAATCGCTAAAAAGACGAGACAAAGATAGCTTTTTTTCGGCGGTCGTGCAATGTGGCCGGTCGAATTTTTCGGTATCGGGCGGCTGGCCGGCGTGCGACAGGAAGGCGGTTGGTCGGGGTTCGGTCCGACGGGGTTCCGGAGGCGGGCGCCGGTCAGAGAAGTCCCGATTCGGCGAAGGGTTTCCGATAAAAGTCGGCCTTCCACTCCACCGGGCGCGGGAAGGCCCGCGAGGTGGAAGGCATTCGCCAGATGCGCAGATCGCGCCCGGCGTATCGGGCCGGGCTCCAGGATCCGACGGCCGGAAGTTCACACCCCGTGATGCGGCACAGCGTCTCGGCCGCCTTGCCGCCCGTGGCAAGGATCGTTTGGCACTGCGGAATACGGGTCAGAAGTGCCTCGAGATTGACTTCGCGAACTACTTGAAGTGAGGCATCCGAGGCGTTGTTATTCAGTCGGATGATCTCCTCCGACGTGTCGTACATGGCGATTCCCCGTTCGCGGCAGAAGGACTCGATCTTCGGTTGGTCGAAGCGCCGCTCACCCGGAATCTCGAAGGCGTGTCGGTCGCCCAGGGCCAGATAACCGACGATACGCCACATGTCATTCTGGAAGTTCGGGTAGTAGAACTCCATCGACCACCGCTTGCGCTGCGGCGGAAAACTCCCCAACATCAACAGCCGGGCCTGCTCCGGAAGAAAGGGCTTCAAGGGGTGTTGTTCGCTATTCATAAAACGTGGAATCGAAGTTGACCAGATAGAGTTTCTCGGTGGCACGCGTCAGGGCCGTATAGAGCCATCGCAGCAGGTCGCGCGTCATCGGCTCGTCGCCGAACAGGCACCGATCCACGAATACCGCCCGCCACTGACCACCCTGCGCCTTGTGGCACGTCACGGCGTAGGAAAACTTGACCTGAAGCGCGTTATAGTGCGGATTCTCACGGATTTCGCGGAAGCGTTTCAACTTGCTGCGGATATCCGTGTAGTCCTTCTCCACCTCGTAAAACAGGCGCGTCGACTCCTCGCGTGTCAGCGACGGCGACTCCGACGTGAGCGTATCGAGCAGAATCTTGCATTCGAGTTCCGTATCGTCGTAGTCCGGAAACGACAGCAGCGCCTCCGCAAAGCGGAATCCGTAGAAATCCTCGAACCGCCGCAGCCGTTTCAGTCGCGCAATGTCCCCGTTGGCAATGAAGTTCATCGGGCAATTCTCCGTGTGCTCCGGAAAGTAGTAGTTGTTCTTGACCACCATCAGCATGTCGTTGCTCTCGATCTCCTCCTCGGCGTAGAGCACGTTGCGGCGGATACCTTCATTATAACGGTTCGCCCGCTTGTTCGAACGCGTGATGACGATCGTCTCGTCCCGCCCGTAGCGCTCGTAGCAATCCTGAAGCTTCTCGAGAAACTCCCCGCCCTCGACCGCCTCGATATCCGGATAGTTCATCTCGAAATGCGGCGTCGTGCAGATGCCGTTCTCCAGCATGCAGCGCACAAGCGTCGCGTTGAAGAGGATCCCCGATTCGGACTCCTGGCGCACCACTTCGTCCATCGTCCCGTAGACCACCTCGCCGTAGGCCGACATCGTCGTGGGGTCCAGTGCCGGGCTGAAGTCGCTCCCCACGGGCGGCAGCTGCGCACTGTCACCCACCAGAATCAGTCGGCAGCCGCGTCCCGAACGGACGTAATCCACCAGGTCCGACAGCAGCGACCCGCTGCCGAAAAGCGCCCCAGACGAGGCCGTATCCGACAGCATCGAGGCCTCGTCAACAATAAAGACGGCCCCCTTTTCCAGGTTGGGACTCAGGGAAAATTTCGATTCGTAATCGGCATTCGTCCGCTGGCGGTAGATGCGCTTATGGATGGTAAGTGCCTTCTCCTGAGAGTATTGCGCCAGCACTTTCGCCGCCCTACCCGTCGGAGCCAGCAACACCGTCTTGATTCCCAGCTCCTTGAGCGCCCCGACCAACGCCGCAACCAGCGTCGTCTTGCCCGTTCCGGCGTAACCGTTCAGGACGAAAATCTTCGACGTATCACTCTCTGACAGGTATTCCGACAACTTTTCTATAATTTTTTTTTGCCCGGGAGTTGTTTCGAAACAAATTTTACCGTAAATTTGGGTCGCAATACGTGTGCTGAACATGTGTTGGTATTTTACTGTGCAAAATTAACAACAAATATTTTATAAAATGAAAAAACTCTTTCAAATCATTCTTGCCGTAGCCATCATCGCTCTGATCTACGTCATCTATGTTCAGATCTCCACCCCGATCAAGTTCGAGGCGGACACCAAGGCCAAAAAAGCGCAGGTTATCGACCGCCTTCAGGACATCCGTACCGCCCAGCGCGCTTTCAAAACCAAGTATCAGCGCTTTACCGCCAGCTTCGATACCCTGGAGTCTTTCGTGCTGAACGACACCCTCGAACTCGAGCGCAAAATCGTCGACGAGGATGACTCCGTCGCCATGGCCATGCTGAAGAAATCCGGCCGCAAGAATGTCGAAAAGTTCAAGATCGCCGTTATCGACACCATCTTCGCCCCCAAGAAACTCTCGCGCGAAGATGTACTCAACTTCCGCTATATCCCCGGTACCGACAACAAGGCGCAGTTCATCATGGAGGCCGGTATCATCACCACCGAGTCCAAGGTCGTAATCCCCGTCGTGGAGTGCCGCGCACCCTACAAGATGTTCCTCGATACGGTCGCCTATCGCCAGGAGGTCATCAATCTGATCGACGACGAGGAGAACAACTACAACCGTTATGCCGGACTCAAGTTCGGTTCCATGGATGCCGGTAACAATGAGGCAGGTAACTGGGAGTAAAACCCCTTCTTCAAAATTCGGAGTGTCCATTCAGCAGTCGTTGGATGGACACTCTTTTTCACTCCCCGAACTCGAACGGATACCGTCTTCCGATGAGCCGGTGGAGGTGGAGCTCCTCCTCCCGAAAACCTTGCTCGTACCGCAGGCCCTGTTCCAAAACGAACGGGCGGCAGAGTTCCTCGCCGCAAACGGAATGCCGCTTGCCGAGTCGGAGTGCACCGCAGTCTGTCCGGCCAGGAACGGGACGGTCGCCGTGGCGGCCCTGGAGAAGAAGATTCTGCAGAGGATCGCCGAAAAACTCCCGCAGGCCCGCTTCACCTCTCCGCTCGAGTATCAGCCCGACGAGACCCGCAGATGTGTATGGATCTGCCGGCGGGAAACACTCCTCTACGTCAAAGTCTATCGCGACGGAGTGCTGCAGCTGGCCGAGGTAATTCCCGGCTCGACAGAGGCCGAAATCGGCTATTTCATCCAGCGGCTCGGTGCGGAGTTCCCGCTGGCGGAATATGAACTGCGGATTGCCGGCGATGAACCGAAAAAAGTCCGGAAATGGATCGGTAAAGTTTTCGAAAAGGTATTATGCGAATAATAAGCGGTAAATACAGAGGGCGGACCATCAATCCCCCGCGCAACCTCCGGGCCCGGCCTACGACCGATTTCGCCAAGGAGAACCTCTTCAACGTGCTGAACAATCTGATTGATTTCGAAGAGTGTGACGTATTGGATCTCTTCGCCGGGACCGGCTCGATCAGTTACGAATTTGCCTCGCGGGGCGCAAAAAGCGTCACCTCCGTGGAGATCAACCCCGTCCACTACAACTTCATCCGGGAAACCGCCCGGCAGTTGGGAATCACGAATCTCCATCCCGTCAAGGCCAATGTCTTCCTCTATCTGAAGAGTTGTCCCAAAAAGTTCGACGTCATCTTTTCGGATGCACCCTACGATCTTGAGGGCAGCGAGGAGGTCATTCGCGAAGTATTTGCCCGCGATCTGCTGCAACCCGACGGTTTGCTGATCTTCGAGCACTCGAAAAAGATGGATTTTTCGCAATACGAGGGATTCTGGCAGTTAAGAAGTTACGGAAGCGTGCAATTTTCTTTTTTCAAAAAGGTCTGAAAAAATTTGTCGATTCCAAAAAAAGTGTTACCTTTGCACTCGCAATACCGAAAGGGGTGCGTTAGTTCAGCTGGTTAGAATACGTGCCTGTCACGCACGGGGTCAGGG